>JALOLM010000468.1 GCA_025455985.1 Candidatus Nanopelagicales bacterium
TCGAACGCCGTGCCGCAGGCTGCCATGCCGCCGCCGACGATGAGGATGTCCACTTCCTTCTCAACCACTTCGGGGTCCTTGACGGCCTTGAGTTCACCCTTGGGTTTGTTCGGCAATGCCATATCGATTCCTCCTTAGAATGTGATCGTAAGGTGTTGGGATGTCGGTGTAGCGCCCGAGCCTACTTCACGAGTTCCTTGGGTCGGGGCAGCTGGCGGCCGTCGGCCTCTTCCGTGCTCAGCAACTGGCTGTCCAGGTCCTTGCCCTTCAGGTCTTCGTAGGCATTGGCCGCGCCCTCGGGGGTGGTCCGGATGGGGAACTTGAACCGCTTGATGACCCCATTGCGGAACTTGCAGGTCCACATGACATCCTCGGTGCTCAGCATCGGCATGATGCTGCTGCCCATCGGCACGAAGTCGGCGTAGCCGCGCACTTCGATGGCCTGGGTGGGGCAGATCTTCACGCACGAGAAGCACTCCCAGCACTGATCGGGCTCCTGGTTGTAGGCCTTCATGGCCGTCGGGTCCAGGACCATCAGGTCGTTGGGGCAGATATACATGCACGCCGTCTTCTCGCCGCCCTTGCAGCCGTCGCACTTTTCTTGAATGACAAAACTTGGCATTGAGGTACCTCCTAGGTGGTTTCAGGTTGATGAGTGGTGTCGTGTCGATTGATTGCGTGATCGATTTTTAGCGCGTCGCACCTCCCTTCGCTCGTTGAATTAGAAGCCGATCTAGTGCCGTCGTGACAAAGGACAAGCGGAGCCATCGACTAATGGCCCGAGTGCGCGCCGAATGCTCAACACAACAAAATGTTTCATGAATTCAGAGGGATAAATCTTTAGCAGGCGGTGGACCATACCATCCCGCATATGCCTTGTCAAGGGTTTTTGAGCGCACTTGGCCGCCACCAAATATTGAGGTCCTGCGGCAACCTGTCGGGGTCACCGGACCCCGCGGCGCAGGAGGCGCAGTTTGCAAGTGACAAAGCCCGCAATTTTGGTTAGCGTCCGGTGCATGCAGGAATCAGGGAGAATGGAGACCGATCAGGCGCCCCGCATTATCCCGATCGCTGTCGGCGGCCGGTTCGCGTTCGACTGCAACCCCGGTGTCGCGTGTTTCAACGCGTGCTGCCGGGACCTCAGCCAGGTGCTGACCCCCTACGACGTGCTGCGACTGTCCCGGGGCCTGGGGCTCCGCACCGGCGAGTTCCTGCGGCGCCACACCGCCTGCCGCATCGGCCCCGGATCGGGGCTGCCCGTGGTGTCGCTCGTCCCCGGCGACCCGGCGGAGCGAACCTGCCCGTTCCTGCTCCCCTCCGGGTGCCGGGTCTACTGCGACCGACCCTCGTCCTGCCGCACCTACCCGCTGATGCGCGCGGTGCGGCGCGACCGAGTCACCGGCCGCCTGTCCGAGGAGTTCCTGCTGCTGCGCGAACCGCACTGCGGCGGGTTCGAAACGGGCCCGGTAAGGACTCCGGCCGAATGGGTGGCGGAGCAGGGACTTGCGCCCTACCACGCCGAGAACGACCGGCTGCTCGAGGTCATCAGCGTCAAGAACCGCCTTCGGCCGGGGCCGCTTCCGCCGCCGGCGGCTGGGGAAGTGGCCGCCTGCCTGTACGACCTCGACCGGCTGCGCGACGGTCTGGACGGCAGCGATCCGAGGCAGCTCGGGCCGGAGGCGGAGCTCTTCGCGGCGGCGCGAACCGACGACCTCGCGCTGCTGCACCTGGGCATGGAACGGGTCAAGCGGCTTCTCGCGCAACCGAATGCGGGCAGGGCGACTCAAGGAGAGACGGCATGGAGCTGAACGGCAAGGCGGCGCTGGTGCTGGGGGGCATCAAAGGGATCGGCAAGGCCGTTGCCCTGGCCTTGGCCGAGGCCGGGGTCTCGGTCGCCGTGACCTGGTTCGACTGGGAGGAGGAACTGCCGGCGCTCGAGCGCGAACTGGCGCGCTCGGCCCGCGCTTCCATGATCCTGCGCGCGGACCTGCGGCAGGTGGAGGCCGTTCCGGCGCTCGTCGACGCGGTGGCCGGCCGCTTCGGCCGCCTCGACATCCTGGTCAACAACATCGAGCGCGGCGGCTGGCCCGTGGTCCACGGCGCCTACATCCGCGAGCAGTGGGACCTCGAGCAGGAGACAACGCTGCGCGCCAAGCGCTGGGCGTTCGCGGCCTCCCTGCCCCACCTCAAGGCCTCGGGTGACGGGGCCGTGGTCAACGTCTCCTCCATCGCCGGGCTGGTCGGGCGCTGCGGGCCCGCTGCGCCGGTGTTCAACGACGGCTACGCCGCGGCAAACCGCGCGGTGTCGCTGCTCACGGAGAGCTGGGCGCGCGAGGCCGCACCCGAGGTGCGCGTCAACGAGGTCATGCTGGGCTTTGTCGACACCCGCCACGGCGCGGGCACCCGCGGCTGGGGCCTGCTGAGCGACGGCGAGCGGCAGGCCATCCTGAGCCACACCCTGCTCGGCCGCACCGGCACGACAGACGACGTGGTCACCGCGGTGATGTTCCTCCTCCGCGACGCGCCCTTCATGACCGGCGCGGTCCTGCGCCTCGACGGCGGGTATGTCGTTCGGACTCCCTGTACCACGCACCTACGGCAGGGTGGTCGACTCGGCGTAGCTGAAGAGGTTGATCGGCGTGATCGTCGAGCCACTCAGCTCGAACACCTCCCAGATCGTCCCCCCCTGGTTGGCGGGCACGTTGAAGGTGGCGGCCAGCCCGCTCGAATTGTAGACCTTGACCTGGGCCCCGGAGTTCGAAAGCACCAGCGACGGGTTGGTGCCGTCGTTGGTGTAGTCGTGCACGTAATATCGGTAGACCCCGGCGATCTGGCTGGTGATCGTGAGCGTCTCGGGACCGTACGAGGAGGTGTCGTCGACATCGAGGGTGGCCACGGTGCCATTGTTGACGCTCAGGGCGTAGTAGGCGACGTGGAACCTCGGGCCTGCCGTGGTCGGTCCGGTGAGGTGGGTGTCGAGATCACTCGGCGCACTGCCCCAGGTCAATACGATCCGTGTTTCGCCGGCCGCGAGCACGGGGGAGATCGAGGCATTCTGGTTGCCGGTGTCCTGGCCGCCGAGACTGTAGACCGAGATGAAAGCCGTGACATATCCGGCAGCGCTCAGCTCGGCCGTGTAGTAGCCGGTCGGCACGTCGGCGATGCTGTACTGGCCGGCGCCGTTGGTGGTGCCGGTGGCGACGACCGCGCCGGTCTGGGCGTTCAGCCCCGCCCTGAGATTGACCGTCACGCCGGGGAGGCCGCCGCCGGTGAGCGAGCTGGTGACGGTACCCGAGACGGTCCCGTTGCCGACGTACGTGGTTGCGATCTGGAGAACGGCCTCGAGAATGACGGTCTCGGCGTCGTCGACGTCGACGTCGTTGAAGTCGGCCGCGTAGTATCCGCCGGAGGTGAAGCGCACCACATACCCAGAGCCGGCGTCCACGTCCACGTCGTAGCTGCCGTCCGCTCCGGTCGTCGTGGTGGCGATGACGGTGCCGCCGCTGAGGATCTCGACCGTGGCGCCGGCGAGGCCCGCCCGCGTCACCGCGTCCCGGACCACGCCCTCCAGCGTGCCCGAGGCCGGCGGCGGCGGCGGTGCCGGTGGTGTCGCTCCCACTCCGCCGGAGTTCGAACCGCCTCCGCCCGAACAGCCCGCCGCGAGCAACACAGCAGCGATCGCCCAAGAGATGAACAGCATCCAGCGTTTGTGCCTTCCTGACATGATGACCTCCATCGGCTCGAGATTGAATGAATGACGAGTTGGATCCTCCGGCGGAATGCAGGCCGGAGCACCCCTCGTTGCAAGCTACACGCCAGGCTGTAAATGGAGCTTGCCTATTGAAATCATTATAAATTTTAGCTTGCACGGCCGCTACGACCGCTTATCCCGATCGAAAGGCGTCAAGATCCTGGCACGCGGCGGTAAAGGATATGCTTTGGGGCGACGGTCGGAGCCGTCTCCGGCGGGGTCAACTTTGGAGCACGAAATCCGAAATCATGGTATTTTCGGTTTGATCCGGCTGCTCGGCACCCCCCAGACGAAGAGCTCGATCCAGTCGAACGCCAGCAGCAGGAGCCGGGCGTCGTCGCGGCGGGCCCTTGCCACCGTCT
>JALOLM010000150.1 GCA_025455985.1 Candidatus Nanopelagicales bacterium
CGCCGGTGGGCGCACTGAGACCTTCGCCAAGCACCTGTTGTCGGTGCAGGTCCTTGCTGAGAGCGACCCCGAGCAGGCCTATCTACATGCCATCCGGGTCCGCGACCGGATCGCGCGATCCGCTCTGGCGCGTCAGACCGCCTGTATCGCTGCCTACCGGACTGGCCGGTTCAAGGAGGCGATCAAAGAGGAGGCCGCGTATCGGCGTATCGGCGGAGGGCTGGATCTATTGCCCATCGCCGCGGACAGCGAACGTGGCCTTGGCCGCCCAGAACGGGCATTGGGGCTCGTCGCGGAGTTCGAGAAGGCCGACCTGGACAGCGACACGCGTACTGAACTGTTGATCGTGGCGGGCGGTGCTCGCCGGGACTTGGGCGACGACGAAGCTGCACGCGTGCACCTGCAGAAGGCAGTGCGGGCGGCCCGCTCGCCGATGGCGCGGGCGCGCAGCCGGTTTGCCCTCGGGGAATTGCTCGTTGCCGTCGGGCAGACCGACGAGGCGCGCAAATGGTTGGAGTCCACCCTCGAGTTCGACCCGGAAGGTGACTGGACTGAGGCAGTTGGGCTGCTGGAAACTCTGTCATGACCTACGACGGCCTGTTCGTCGACCTCGACGGTGTGGTCTACCGCAGCGAGCACGCCGTCCCGCACGCGGTTGAGGCGTTGAGCGGCTACCCCGGGCGTGTGGTGTTCGTCACGAACAACGCCAGTCGCACGCCGCAGACGGTCGCTTCGCAGTTGATGGCGCTTGGTCTGAGTGTGTCCGCGGACGATGTGGTCACCTCGGCGCAGGCGGCGGCCGCGCACCTGACCACGATGGTCGGAGTTGGAGCCCGGGTCCTGGTCGTGGGAGCTGACGGGCTGCTCGAGGCAATCCAGGAGTGTGGGTTCCAGGTGGTGGACCATGCCGACGACGCCGATGCGGTCGTGCAGGGATTCTCGCCGGCCATCACGTGGGCGGACCTAGCCGAGGCCTCGTACGCGGTGGCTCGGGGCATCCCCTGGGTGGCCTCGAACACCGACATGTCCGTGCCGACAGCCCGTGGGATCGCACCTGGCACCGGGACGTTTGTGGCCGCAGTCACCGCAGCGACATCGGTACAGCCGGTGGTCACCGGCAAGCCGCATCGGCCGATCATGGAGTTGGCCCGCGCGCGTTCACACAGCCTGAACCCCCTGGTTGTCGGTGATCGGCTGGACACCGACATCGCCGCAGCCAATGCCGCCGGTATGGACTCGCTGCTCGTGCTCACGGGGGTGAGCCGCTGGCAGGACCTGCTGGCGGCGCCAGCCGAGCAACTTCCCACAAAGGTGGCGCCGGATCTGCGGGTGCTGGATGGACATACCGACGAGATGACCCGGGCGCTGCAGGATCTGGTGGACGGCCTGCGCGCGGGACGCGACGTCGGCCCGGTCGTCGACGTGTTACATCAACTTCCGCAGGCGTAGTAGGTCCCGCAGGCTGGCATCGAGGTGCAGCCGTCCGGTGGCCCAGGCGTGCGAGAACGTGATCCGCTTGTCGGTCAGGTCGATGAGGTCGTCGCTGTTCATCGTGAGGCGGATGTTGGGCTTGTCCACGCGACCTTGGCGGATGTCCACGAGCTGACCGTCGTGCAATTTGGCCTCGAAGGTGACGTCGAGATCGAGCAGCGTGAGCTGGACGGAGCGATCGGGGATGCGCGCCTGCCGATCCTCTCTTGGGTACTGCTCGAGCCGGTCTGCGAGTTCAGCCAGGGCCGCCTCACACTGCTCGACCGACGCCATCTGAACACTCCCTTGGATCCGTGCCACGAATCAGACCGTACCTGCCCAACGGCGCACCTGCTGGGATTGACCGGACGGCTGAAGTAGCGTGGAGACAGGGTATTCGAAGGGACCACGGGTGATCGAGACACTGCGAAGTTACATGCAATTGGCCGCTGGGCTGCTGGAGTCCACCACAGAGCGCGCCAAAGAGTCGGCCGGGGAGTTCTTGAGCCAGGGGATGGAAGCCGGCTCCCGCGGGCCCGAGGTGGTGTCGGCGCAGGTGCAGGAGATCGCCGAAGACCTCATCGAGCAGGGCCGCACCAATCGGGAACTGATGGTGGGACTGGTGCGCACCGAGGTCGAGCGCACGGTGGGTCGTATGGGTTTCGTCCGTGAGGAGGAACTGGCCGCGGTGCGCAAGCACGTCGAACGACTCGAGCGAGAACTCAACCAGAGAGGCGACCAGGCCTCGGCGGCGGCCAACCTGGCAGTCAGCACGGCGACCGCTGCGGTTCCGGCAGCGACCAAGGCGGCCAGCACCGCCGCGGTGAAGGCCACCGGCACAGCAGTCAAGGCTTCGAAAGCGGCCGCAGGCACGGCTCGAACCGCCGCCCGGACCGCTGCCGGCGCCACCCGGTCGTCCACGCCGGCGAAGTCGACGGCGCCCACGAAGAAACCTGCGGCCAAGAAGGCGTCGCCGGCGAAGAAGGTCGTTCCCGCCAAGAAGACCGCTGCGAAGAAGGCAGACTCATGAGCACCCCGGACCTCGGGCCGCTCGAAGACATGGTGGAGGCGGTCTCGTCGAACACCGACGACCGGTACGAGCAACTCGTCGAGGTTCACGACGCTTTGCGCCAGGCGCTCGCTGAGACGGACAGTGACCCGGCGGCGCCTGGACGCTGAACTCGTCCGGCGCGGCCTGGCTCGCTCCCGGCAGCAAGCCGGCGAGTTGATCGAGGCCGGACACGTCCAGGTCAACCGGATGACCGCGACCAAGCCGTCCACCCAGGTGGACGCGGCGGCTTCGGTGAGGTTGACAGCCCCGCAGGATCACTACGTGTCGCGTGGGGCCCACAAACTGTTGAGTCCGCTGAGCGAGTTTGGCCTCGACCTCGCCGGTCGCAAGGCCCTGGATGCCGGGGCGTCGACGGGGGGATTCACCCAGGTCCTCCTTGAAGCGGGGGTTGCCAGCGTTATCGCCGTCGATGTCGGGTACGGCCAGTTGGCGTGGTCACTGCAGCAGGACCCGAGAGTGGTGGTACTCGATCGCACGAATGTCCGGAACCTGACGTCGTCAGATCTGCCGTACCTGCCGGACCTCATCGTGGGGGACCTGAGTTTCATATCGTTGACCAAGGTGCTCGCCCCGCTCGTCGCGGTGGCCGCCCCGGATCCTGATCTGGTGTTGCTGGTGAAGCCGCAGTTCGAGGTCGGTCGTTCGCAGGTCGGCAAGGGTGGGGTGGTGCGTGACCCGTCGTTGCACGCATCGGCGATCGAGCAGGTCGCGCAGTGCGCATGGGATCTCGGTTTCGGCGTGGCAGGGCTGACCCGCAGCCCATTGCCCGGACCGAGTGGCAACATCGAGTTCGTGATCTGGCTACGACGCGGCGCCCCGGCCCTTGCGGGTGTGGACGAGGTGGTGAGTCCGTGAGCGGGGTCGAGGCGGTTCTGCTGGTGGTGCACCCCAGTCGCGAAGTGGCCTTGCATATGGCGGGGGCATGCGCGGCCGGGCTCGGTGAGCGGGGGATCCGGGTGCTCGCACTCGACGGTGCTCCGGCACAGTTGCCGGTGGAGTCCAGCGACGGTCGAGAGCACGTGGATCTCGTCGTCGTGTTCGGCGGGGACGGCAGCATTCTGCGCGGGGCTCAGATCGCTCGCGACCATGATGTCCCCCTGCTCGGGGTGAATCTGGGACACGTGGGCTTCCTGGCCGAACTCGATGAGGAAGACGCCGGCGAGATCGTGGACTGCATCGCCACCGGTGGGTTCATCATCCAGGAACGGATGACCCTGGACGTATCGGTGGTGCGTGAGGGGCAGCAGGTCGCCACCTCGTGGGCGCTCAATGAGGCCAGCGTGGAGAAAGCCGCCCGCGAGCGGATGATCCAGGTGGTGGCCGAAGTGGACCGACGCCCGCTCAGTGAGTGGGGCTGCGACGGGGTGCTGTTCGCGACCCCGACCGGATCGACGGGTTACGCCTGGTCGGCCGGCGGACCGGTCGTGTGGCCGACCGTCGATGCGATGCTGCTCGTGCCCGTCTCGGCGCATGCTCTGTTCGCCCGACCGATGGTGGTTTCCAGCTCGACCCAGCTGGCGTTGGAGGTGCTGCCGGGTTCGCCGCCTGCCGTGCTGTGGTGTGACGGCCAACGACTCGTGCCGCTTGAACCAGGCGACCGGGTGGAGGTGGTGCGCGGTGAGCGGCCGATCCGGCTGGCGCGCCTTCGCGACTCCCTGTTTGTCGACAGGCTCGTAGCAAAGTTCCAGTTGCCTGTTAAGGGCTGGAGTGGGCGGGGCACCCGGTGATCGTCGAACTGCGGATCCAGGACCTCGGGGTGATCGCCTCGGCCACAGTCGCGCCAGGTCCCGGGTTCACCGCGTTGACCGGTGAGACCGGCGCCGGAAAGACGATGGTGCTGACCGCGCTGGAGATGCTGCTCGGGGGCCGGGTCGACTCCGCGATCGCGCAGTCGGCCAGCATTGAGGGCGTCTGGGAGGTCGACGCCGACCATCGCGTCGTGCACACCGTGAGTGTGGCCGGCGGGCTGTGTGACGACGGTGAGATTGTGCTCTCCCGCTCAGCCAACAAGGGGAGGTTGCGGGCCTTCGCCGGTGGCCGGATGGTGCCCGTGTCGCTCCTGGCGCAGATCGGCGAAGACTTGATCACTGTGCACGGGCAGGCCACCCAGCAGCGACTGCGCGGACCCGCAGCGCAGCGATCGGCCCTGGACCGGTTCGGTCCTGTCGCGCATCAGGCACTGCTCGAAGACCACTTGAACGCATATCGCGGGTGGCGTGACGACGCAGGTGCGCTGGAGACCGCGCGCACCGGACAGCAGACCGCCCAGCAGCGCATGGTGTTTCTGCGCTCCGCCCTGGAAGAAATCGAGCGGATCGATCCTCAGCCCGGCGAGGGTGCCGAGCTTGCCGCGGAGGTGTCGCGATTGTCGAACCTGGCGGAGATCAGCAGTGCGACGGCGCAGGTCCGCTCGGCTCTACTCGGTGCCGATGACCCGGATGTCGGGTGTGCCACGGATCTTCTGCACGGTGCCGCCCGTGAGCTGGTCGGGGTTGCCGCAGCGGACCCGGAACTCGCGCGCTTGCACGAGCGGCTGTTGGCGTGTGCGGAGGAGGCTGCGGATATCGGCCGGGAGGTCGCCGCGTATGCCGACGGCCTCAACGACGATCCCGGCCGGCTCGACTGGCTCAACAACCGCATCCACGATCTGCGTACCCTGACCTCACGCTATGGCGACACGGAGAGCGAGGTTCTGCAGTGGGCGCAGACCGCAGCCGCGGAGCTGACCGGTTTGGAGCAGGGCAGCGATATCGAGGCACTGCAGGAACGCGAGCGTCGCTCCCGGCAGGCGCTGGCCGAACTCACATCGGCGTTGACCGCATCGCGGCGGGGTCTGGCTGAAGAGCTGGCAAAACGCGCGACCGCGGAGTTGCAGCAGTTGGCGATGCCCAACGCCGCGTTCACCATCGCGGTCGAGCCCGGGGAGCTCGGTGCCGACGGAGCCGACGACGTGCGCTTCCTGCTGGCCGCACACCCCGGTGCCACCCCGGCGCCGATCGGCAAGGCGGCCTCTGGCGGTGAGCTCAGCCGGATCATGCTGGCACTCGAAGTGGTGCTCGCGGACACCGACTCGGTCGGGACTTTCGTGTTCGACGAGGTGGATGCAGGCGTCGGGGGAGCCGCGGCCACTGCGATCGGCCGGCGCTTGGCAGCCCTTGCCGAGCACGCGCAGGTCATTGTTGTGACCCACATGCCGCAGGTCGCGGCGTTCGCCGGCACCCACTTGCGCGTACTCAAGCAGCAGGACCGCGGCGTGACCACCTCAGATGTGCGCGAACTGGACGCCGACGAGCGCGTGGTTGAGATCGCGCGCATGCTGGCCGGCCAGGAGGACTCCGAGCACGCCCGTGAGCACGCCCGGGGACATCCGCGCCCCTAGCACGCCGATCCGCACAATCAACATCGAGTGTCGTGCAGCAGATCACGCCGGAGCCGGTACTCTGGTGCCCCGTGGACATTCCTGGTTCTGCGGTACACATTTTTGTGACTGGCGGCGTCGCCTCCTCCCTCGGCAAGGGCCTCACAGCCTCCTCCCTCGGTCAGTTGCTGACCGCGCGGGGGTTGCGGGTCACGATGCAGAAGCTCGACCCCTATCTCAACGTCGACCCGGGGACGATGAATCCGTTCCAGCACGGTGAGGTCTTCGTCACCGACGATGGGTCGGAGACCGATTTGGACATCGGGCATTACGAGCGCTTCCTCGACCGCAACCTCGCGAGTATCGCGAATGTCACGACCGGGCAGGTCTACTCCACGGTGATCGCCAAGGAGCGGCGTGGGGAGTACCTCGGCGACACCGTGCAGGTGATCCCGCACATCACCAACGAGATCAAGGCCCGGATCCGGGCGATGGCCACCGATGACGTGGACGTGGTGATCACCGAGATCGGTGGGACCGTGGGCGACATCGAGTCCCTGCCGTTCCTGGAAGCGGCACGGCAGGTCCGTCATGACCTCGGCCGTGACCGATCGTTCTTCCTGCACGTCTCGCTGCTGCCCTACCTGGGGCCGTCGGGGGAGTTGAAGACCAAGCCGACCCAGCACTCCGCGCCGACCGCCAGGTCCCAGACAGCATCAAGCGCAAGGTCTCGCTGATGTGCGACGTGGATCAGGAGGCTGTGGTCGCTGCCGTCGATGCGCCGAGCATCTACGACATTCCCCGTGTGCTGCACGGCGAGGGTCTGGATGCGTACGTGGTCCGCCGACTGGGGCTGCCGTTCCGCGACGTCGACTGGACCGCATGGGGCGGCCTGCTGGAGCGGGTCCACCATCCCGCCCACTCCGTGGAGGTCGCACTAGTCGGCAAGTACGTGGATCTTCCTGATGCTTATCTGTCGGTCACCGAGGCGCTGCGCGCCGGAGGCTTCGGGAACAACAGCGCGGTGCGCATCCGCTGGGTGGCTTCCGATGACTGTTCCACGCCCGAAGGTGCCAAGGAGGCGCTCGGCAACGTGGATGCGATCTGCGTGCCGGGCGGATTCGGGGTGCGAGGCATCGAAGGCAAACTCGGCGCGATCCGATACGCCCGCGAGAACAAGATTCCGACTCTGGGGTTGTGCCTTGGGTTGCAGTGCATGGTGATCGAGTTCGCCCGCAACGTCGCGGAGATGGCCGACGCCAACTCCGAGGAGTTCGATCCTGAGACGACCCACCCGGTGGTGTCCACGATGGCCGACCAGGCCGATGTGGTCAGCGGTGACCGGGACATGGGCGGCACGATGCGGCTGGGGCTCTACCCGGCGAAACTGACCCCCGACAGTGTGGTGGCGCAGGCGTACGGCGAGCTTGCCGTGGACGAACGGCACCGTCATCGCTACGAGGTCAACAACACCTATCGTGAGCCGCTCAGTGAAGCCGGCCTCGTGTTCAGCGGCACCTCGCCCGATGACCGGCTGGTGGAGTTCGTGGAGCTTCCGCGAGACGTCCACCCCTACTTCGTGGCCACCCAGGCGCACCCGGAGTTCCGCTCCCGGCCGACCAAGCCGCACCCGTTGTTCGCGGGGCTCGTGGCAGCGGCGTTGGCGCGGCAA
>JALOLM010000469.1 GCA_025455985.1 Candidatus Nanopelagicales bacterium
GTCGCTGCGATGAGTGCGTCGGGCACCCGGAGCTGGAACTCACGCACGACGCGACCCGCCCGCTCGGCGACCGCTCTGTCGACAGCGAGCTCGCGGAACGGGGCGAGGAGTTGGGACACCAGGTCGGTGGCGCTGTTGCCGGCAACGAGCTCGGCGCGGGTGATCACCGAGTAGTGGAGACGATTGCGCCCCGGCTTCAACTCCGCCACCCCCCTCAGGTGATCGACGAACACATCCGTGTCGATCAGGACGTCAGCCACGCCGCCAGTCCTCGCGGGAGGGAGCGGAGGCATCGGGGATGGCACCGAACGTCGAGCTCAACGCTGCCTCGGCGTCGCCTTCGTCACCGAGGTATTCGTCGAGAGCCCGACGGATGACCTCCGCCATCGGGATTCCCTCCGACGCCGTCACTCGATCGATCCGCTGCCGTTGCTCCTCGGTCAGGTAGATCTGCGTCCTCGTCGCCGACATACATCAAGCGTATACAGCACCCGAAGCCTGATCAACCTTCCCCGTCGCGTCGATCGGCCACGACCGCGCACACCACCCGCCCGGCGATCGGGGGTGCTCCCGAGCAGAGTGCCTGCTGGCTGTGGCCCGTCGGCCGTCAATCAGCGTCTTCCTGGGCGGTTCGAGGCATGGTGATCGCCCGAGGTGCTTCGGTCGGGCCGCTGGAGCTCGTGACCGGGACGCGGCAAGGGCTCCCGTCGATGGCCACGCGGATCCGACGGATCGGATGATCGACCCGAATCAGGCCCTCGGCGGTCAGGGCTCCCAACTCCGGCAACCGGGGCCCGGAGTGCGTTGGTCGCACCGGCATCTCTGCTCTGCCGGCCTGGCGCGAGCCCCCCACTGCGCGATGCAGCTCCCTACGGGAGCTCGCCGTACTGCTGCAGGATCTCGTCAGCGCCGTCAGGGTTCACCCGGCGGAGCTCGGCCTTCCAATCGAACCCGGGAGCATCGACGATCTCGGCACGAACGAACCCGAGCGGAACGATCCAGTAGCCGATCTCGCGCATCTCGGAATCGAATACGGTGAGTTGCTCGCCCGCCTGCGGCGCATCCGGGCCGTCCGGAGAGAGCTCGCTCGTTCTGACGCGGCGCATCCGGGCCGTCCGGAGAGAGCTCGCTCGTTCTGACGTACCCTTCGATCCCGAGATCGCCGGTGCCGACGCGGGTCCATCCCGTCTTCCGCTCTGCCTGGAGTGCGTCCTCGAGGGTGCGCGACTCGATCCGCGGCTGGCCTGGGCCGTAGGCAAGAGGGCTCTGAGTCGACGAGCCAGACGTCGGCGCCGATTGGGCGAGCGCGACCCACGTCCCCGTCACCGCCGTCGCCAAGACCAGGACTGCGGCACCACTCAAGGCGATCGCCCGGTTCATCGCTGCTCCCTCTAACCGTGGATGGGACTGCACAGTGGGTACGCGCTATAGGTGTCGGAATAGGCACCCGAGATCCAAGCCTCGAAGTGGCCGCAATTCACGAACTTCGTTGCGCCAGGACAGGAGTTGTTCCACACGTAGATCACAAGGATCCCGGTCGTCGAATTGGGCGGATTCGACGACTGGCAGGTCGACCAGGTCGACCCACCATCCCATGAGCCCCGCAAGGTCGCAGACCCGCCAACGTTCGCGGAAACCCACCATGCGCATCCTGCATTGTCCGCCACCGTGCTGTACACACGAGAACCCATGCTGCTGTCGACGTGGACCGTTGACCTCCCACAAGCGGTATAGCCGTTGTAGCTCCACCAGCCATACGGCGCACTGCTCAGTTCATGAGCCTGCGCGGGTGCACCGCTGAACGTCAGCAATAGGGCATAGGCACTGCACATCGCCACGACGCCTCGACGCCTCGAACCACCCGCCTGAACGTCCCGCTCATGCGACCCCCTCGGACTGACCGACCAGGACCGATGGTCGCTCTCCGCAGCGCCACCGGGCCGGTGGCAGCTGATGCGCCAAGCATATTCCGTGAGCTCCCACATCGTCAAGCACCTGCTTAGAGTAACAACAACCATCTACATTATGGTGACCGAGGGCGACCCAACTGTCGACCTGCCGCCCTGAGGCGCCACCGCATGGTGCGCGTACAACCGCCATCCCACCGTGATCGACGACGGCAGCGCGCCCGCGCGGCTGAACGGACCATCACGATGGGTCTGTCAACGACACCGCGCTCCTGTCGCACACCACGCGACGGTCGCGGCCACCGACACGCTGGCCGAACCACAGGTCGAGCGAGCATCCGAGACAGGACTCGGCAGTCCGCCTCGGGGCCTCCCGCAGGTCGGTGCGCCGGCCCGGCACAATCCGGGCACAATTTCGGGCACAGAATGGAGTGGTACAAGCCGCCACGGCACGACACGGATGGGGACGGCCCGGCAGCACTAGGACCGCCCCTCGAAACGCGAAATCGCGACCCAATCCCGGTCGGTCACTCAGAGCGAGCACCTCATCCAGGAATCCGACGCGCTCACACTTGCAGGTTTCCCTCGGGAAACCTGCCGGGACGACGTCCCGGTCACAAGTCGTGATCGATCTGCCCGCGGGGCAGGCAGGCTTCGGCGCGTACACTCGGCGGATGCGGCGGCGCGTGGCGCTGGCCTTGTGGGCGGTCGTGGTGGCAGCGATCCTCGTTCTCGGGTTGGCTTCGATCGTGGCCGGCCTGGACGAACCACCGCTGAACGTGCGCAAGGTGGCCGGTGACGGATATCAACCAGAGAGGAGCTGATTTCCAAGTGCCCAACTCATGGCCGCGCACCGTTCAATAGAGCCGTCGCGAAGTAGCGGCGTGGGCGTGTTCGGCTGGGGTGTGGTCGCCGGGACCCTCTCTGGGGACGCTCAGGCGGGCATGGTGGTGAGTCCGGGGGGACGCTCAGGCGGGCATGGTGGTGAGTCCGGCGACGGCGGCGACGACGTCGTCGAAGCGGCGGGCGTGGAGGCGGTAGCCGTGCAGGACGCGGCGGACCTTGAGCCGTCGGATGGCGTGTTCGACCTTGACGCGCTGTTTGGCGATCTCGCGGTTGAAGTCCTTCTCGGCGGCGGCGAGTCCCTCGCTGGGGGCGGGCCGGTCCTTGCGGCGCCGGGGCTTGGGGGTGAACGCGCCGGCGAGCTTCAGGCGTTTGGCGATCCCGCGGTACGCCTTGTCGGCGAGCACGGTGACCTTCGATTCGGCCAGTGGGCTCGCCGCGGTGCTGGTGGCGACGGCGGTGAGGTCGTGCAGCGACCCGACGCCGGTGCCGCCCACCCACAACAGGCGGCCCTCATCGTCGGTGAGCGCGGTGAAGTTGCGGGTGTGACGGCCCCGGTGGTGGTTGTAGAGCGGCTTCTGCACATCCCAGTCCCGGGGCCGGCCGACGGGCACGAAGGTGCCGTCCACCAGCGCGGCGCGCTGGGCGTCGGTGAGCGTGGCCAACTGGGCCTCGAGGGCGGCGGTGTCGGCGATGACGGTGCCATCGGGGGCGGTGATGCCCCGGGCGGCCAGCAGCGGCAACAGCTCGTTCATCGAACGCAGCACCGCGTCCTTGGATACGCCGAACAGGCCGCCCAGCGCCCGGTAGGAGATGTTCCACCGCAGGTACATGAGCACCATCAACAGGCGGGCCGCGAAGGGGATGGCGTGCTTGCGGCCCGCGCCCTGCACCCGCTGGCGGCCTGGGCGCTCCAGGCGCTCGAAGCGGGCCGTCTCCCACGCCTGGCCGATCTCGTCGACCAGTCGGGCGAACTGCTCAACGCTCACCCCCGACAGTTCCTTCAGCACCGGGGCGGGGATCGTACGAACCTGAGCCATCGATGAAGCCATACCCCGATCAAAACACACAGCCGGCTAATTGCTGAGCGCTTGGCAGGGCGAGCCAACCGCCGAGGCCGACGGGAATCGGCGTGGGTCGCTGCTGATTCGCCCGCCGGTCGTGCCGAGCTTTCCGTCGATGTGGACTTGGTGAACGCCCTGCACAGGCTCAGCCGCCGTCAACGGCAGGTCGTGATGCTGACCAAGGGCTGGGGCTACACCTACGAGGAGGCGGCAACGATTCTGGGCATCACACCAAGCTCACTGCGCAACCATCTCGATCGGGGTCTTGCCCGTCTGCGAACCGAGCCGAACGGCATCGTTGAGGAGCAGCAATGAGTCACCGGCATGGACAGGAGACCACCCCGTATGACGTCGAGCGGCGACTCCACCAGCACGCCGACCTGCTTGATCGGCAGCTGGACGAAGTGACGGCTCAGCACGGCATGGGCATCCGAAGCCCTTCACTCGGGCACGTCCCGGCGAGGCGAACCGTCGCGGTCGCGGTGTCACTTGCGGCTGTCGTGCTCCTCACCGCGGCAGTGGCGTCCATGGCCTCCCAATA
>JALOLM010000470.1 GCA_025455985.1 Candidatus Nanopelagicales bacterium
GCGGCCACCTTGGTGATCGCCTGGAACTGGTCGCGGACCATCTTGCGGAAGAAGAAGTCCAGACCCTGGATCGCCGTGGTGCCCTCGTACAGGGTGTCGATCTTGGCGTCGCGGATGTACTGCTCGATCGGGTAGTCCTGCAGGTAACCCGAGCCGCCGAGCGTCTGCAGCGACTGCGCGAGCATCTCGTAGGACCGCTCCGAGCCGACGCCCTTGACGATCGGCAGCAGCAGGTCGTTGATCCGCTCGGCCATGTCGTCCTCGCCGCCGGTCAACCGGGCCTGCGCGACCTTGTCCTGCCACATCGCGGTGTACATCACCAGCGCACGCATGCCCTCGGCGTAGCTCTTCTGCAGCATCAGCGACCGACGTACGTCCGGGTGGTGGATGATCGACACGCGCGGGGCGGTCTTGTCCATCATCTGGGTCAGGTCGGCGCCCTGCAGACGGTTCTTCGCGTAGTCCAGCGCGTTGAGGTAGCCGGTGCCCAGAGTGGCGATGGCCTTTGTGCCGACCATCATGCGGGCGTACTCGATGACCTTGAACATCTGCGCGATGCCCTCGTGGGTGTCACCGACCAGGTAGCCGATGGCCGGTTCCTTGTCGCCGAAGGTGATCTCGCAGGTCGTGGAGACCTTGAGGCCCATCTTCTTCTCGACGTTGGTGACGTAGGCGCCGTTGCGTGCGCCGAGCTCACCGGTCTCGATGTCGAACATGTACTTGGGCACCACGAACAGGCTCAGGCCCTTGGTTCCGGGTCCGCCGGCGCCCTCGACGCCTTCGGGACGGGCGAGCACCAGGTGGATGATGTTGTCGCTCATGTCGTGCTCGGCGGAGGTGATGAAGCGCTTCACACCTTCGATGCGCCAGGTGCCGTCACCGTTGTCGAAGGCCTTGGCCCGTCCGGCGCCAACGTCTGAGCCGGCGTCAGGCTCGGTGAGCACCATGGTGGCGCCCCACTGGCCATCGACCATGCGCTCGGCCATCTTCCGCTGATCCTCGTTGCCGATGTTGTAGAGGATGCCGGCGAAACCGGGGCCGGACATGTACATGAATGCGGCGGGGTTGGCGCCGAGGACGAGTTCAGCAACGGCCCAACGCAGGCTGGGCGGGCAGTTGATGCCGCCGAGGCCCTCCGGGATCTCCAAACGCCAGCCCTCGGAGTCCATCAGCGCCTGGTAGGCCTTCTTGAAGTCCTCGGGCATGGTGACCGAGTAGGTGGCCGGGTCGTACACCGGCGGGTTGCGGTCGGCTGAGGCGAAGGTGTCCGACAGGATGCCGGTGGCCAGGGCCTCGGTGTTCTTGAGGAAGTCCTTAGCGGTGTCCACATCGATGTCCTCGAACGGGGCTGTGCCCATCCGTTCGGTTCCCCCGAAGACTTCGAACAGGTTGAACTCGATGTCGCGCAGGTTGCTCTTGTAGTGGCTCACCGGTTTTTCTCCCGATTCAAGCACCGCCAAAAGGCGGGGCGGGTCGTGTTACCCGTCAGTAACTAATAATGCTACTCGCCGGTAACTTCGCGCAAGCGCGGGGGTGGCGCAGATCACAAAGAACCCCCGTCGGATCGTGGGTTGACTCGACCTCACGGACCAGAAAGAGCGTCCACCGACACGGCGTCGATCGTCGCGCCCGACACCTCTCCGGATCCAGAGTTGTCGAGGCCATCGATGACCGGCACGCAGATGAGAGCCAACTGGGCTGCCTCTGTGCTGGTGTAGCTGCCCGTTACAGCGAATGGTTGCTCGTCGTTCAGGTTGCCTTGCGTGTCCCAGCGAGCGGTCGTGCTGTTCAAAGTGCCGGTGGCGGCGGTGAACCTGCAGTTGATGACGTCCGTGTCGCTGTCAGTGCGATGCACGCTTGCGCTCGCGTTGATGATGTAGTTGCCTGCTGGCAACTGCAGCGAGACGACATTGTTGGTCCCCGCTGGCGCCGACTCACTGATCGTCTTCAACCCGTTCAGTTGCGCGACGTAGCCGTTGCTAGGGCCACGATCGCCTGTGTCGCCCTTGACTCCGGGCTCGCCAGGTTTGCCAACCGGGCCGGTCTGGTTGAAGGTGATCGTCTTCTCCTTCCTCGTGCAGGTGGCGGCCTTCTGCGCGTTGATGAAGCGGACGTCGCCGGTCTTCTTGACCATGCATGCGGTGATCTCCCCGGTCGTGGAGTCGGGAATCTTGGCCGGGGCAGACATAGCGTTCGCCATGCCTACGGCGGCCAAGGTGCCTGCCGCGAAGCAGCCTATGGAGATAGTCAGAGTGAAGGCCTGCATGATTCCTCCCAGGGGTGCAGTTGCACCTGGGAAGTTAACTCCGATCCACCCCCTGCCACAAGGACTCTTCGGGTCGGACTAATGGGGTAGAACGGACTACCCACGAGGGCCGCTGTGACGCCCCCTCCTCGTCACAGCGGCCCGGTTGGATCACGGACCGGTGAGTTCGGCCACGCGGGTTGCCGTGAGTGTTCCGCCGTTGGCCTCGCCTGCGCCGTTGAATCCGACGATGACGCCGTCGTACGGCCAGCAGACCAGCGTGACTGAGCCCTCGGCGTCATTGCTGTAGGTCGCCGCCAGCGCGAACGGCCGGGTCTCGGTGTCCGCCAGCGATGCGACCGACGGTGTGGTTATCAGCGTCCCCGCGGGGGCAGTCAGACGGCAGGTGACCGAATTCGTCTGGGCTGAGGTCGCCTTCACGCTCGTGTTGGCGCTGAGAACGTACTTGCCGGCAGGCAGCGTCAACTTGGTGATGTCGTTGCCGCCGACGACGACGAGTTCGCTCAGCGACTTCGCTGTTGTGCGCTGCGCCACATAGCCGTTGCTCGGGCCGCGCTCACCCTGAATGCCGGCCGGGCCTTCAGGACCCTGCGGGCCGGTCTGGTTGAAGGTGATCTTCTTCTCCTTCTTGGTGCATGTCGCGCCCTTCTGCGCGTTGATGAAGCGGACGTCACCGGTCTTCTTCACCATGCATGCGGTGATGACCCCAGTTGTGGAGTCGGGAATCTTCGTTGGTGCTGATACGGCGTTCGCGATGCCCATCGCGGCCAAACTGCCAGCCGTGAAGCATCCGAGCGCAACTACCCACGGCTGCGCTTGCATTTCATGCCTCCTTCGACACCTTCAGCGTATTCCGAAACCCGCCGTCCTCAAATAGCCTTCAGTCCCCGCAACCGAACCTCCACAAAAGCGTCACCCAGGCTCCATTCGGCGGGTCACACTGGACCCATGTGCCGCCTCTTCGGAATGAACGCCGGGGTCCGCGACCATTCGGCGGGTCACACTGGACCCATGTGCCGCCTCTTCGGAATGAACGCCGGGGTCCGCGAGGTGCGGGCCACCTACTGGCTGCTCGACGCGCCCGACAGCATGCTCGTGGAGAGCCACCGCAATCCAGACGGCGCGGGCATCGGGTGGTTCGGTGCTGATGGCGCCGCCCACATCGACAAGGCGCCGCGCAGTGCGTTCACCGACGCCGCCTTCACCTCCGATGCCCGGTCCGTCTCCGCGTGCACCGTGGTCACCCATGTACGGGCGGCGACTGCTGGGCACGATGCTCTGGTCAACACCCACCCGTTCGAATTCGACGGGCTGGTGGTGGCGCACAACGGTGGTTTCGGGGACCTGCCGGCCGTGGACGCCGAGTTGGGAGCGTGGGCGTCCCGGGTGCAGGGCCAGACCGACTCCGAGCGCTACGCGGCCCTGATCGCGAAGTACGCAGCCGAGACCGGTGACATCGGGGACGCGATAGCGCGCGCCGCGAACTGGCTGGCCGACCATGTGCCGATGTATTCGCTCAATGTGGTCGTGGCCACCGGCGGCAACCTCTGGGCCCTGCGCTACCCCGATCATCGGGCACTGCATGTTGCGCAGCGGATTGTGGATCCTGCTACGGGCGGCTCGTGGGCGGGGGAGTCGACCACGGCCCGCCACGGGGTCCACAGCGATGTTCCGACGCCGATCGTGCTGATCGCCAGCGAGCGACTCGACGACGCCGACGACTGGCGCATGCTGGCCCCCGGGGAACTGGTCCACGTCGGCGCCGACCTGCAGATCACCTCCACCGTGGCCGTCGACCACCCCCCTGCCCACCTGCACCTATTGGACGAGGCCGATCCGAATATCGATGACGTCTGAGTTGCCGAACTTCCCGACATTTCGGGCCCACGATCCGAACTGGTTGCGCTCCGACCAGATGAGTACGCAGATCCACTGTGAGGGAGCCCTGCTGGGCGACTAGCCTCGGTGCCATGCCCGTACGCAAAGTCGCATTGCTCACCGCCGGGGGTCTTGCCCCGTGCCTGTCCTCAGCCGTCGGCGGCCTCATCGAGAAGTACACGCAGGTCGACCCGACCATCGAAATCATCGGATACCTCAACGGCTACCACGGTCTGCTTCTGGGTAACTCGGTGCCGATCACCCAAGAGGTGCGTGACAAGGCCGCGCTCCTGCACAAGTTCGGCGGCAGCCCCATCGGCAACAGCCGGGTCAAGCTGACCAACGTCGACGACTGCGTCAAGCGCGGGCT
>JALOLM010000151.1 GCA_025455985.1 Candidatus Nanopelagicales bacterium
CCGGGGCCGTACTCGGGGTGCACGACGCCGATGAACGACACGCAGTTGATCTCGTGGGCCACGTCCTGGCGCGGGGAGCCGGAGATGGCGGACTTGAACTTGCGGGGGAGGTTGGAGAACTCCGGGTCGCCCACGTAGCGCCGTACGATCTCCTCGATCGCCGGCGTGCCGTCGATGATCTCGTCGGCGGCGATGCCGGCCACCGGAGAGCCGAGCACGACCCGCGGGGTGTCACCGCACGCCTCAGTTGTGGACAGCCCGACATCTTCGAGCAGCCGCCAGATCTCCGGCATGTCCTCGATGCGGATCCAGTGCAGCTGGATGTTCTGCCGGTCGGTGATGTCGGCGGTGTTGCGTCCGAACCGTGTGGAAATGTCGGCGATGACGCGCAGTTGTGGCAGCGAGAGCATCCCGCCGTCGCTGCGGATGCGCAGCATGAAGTACTCGTCGTCCAGTTCCTCCGGCGGCAGGCTGGCTGTGCGGCCGCCGTCGATCCCTGGCCGGCGCTGGGTGTACAGCCCCCACCAGCGCAAACGGCCGCGCAGGTCCTCGGCGGGGATCGAGGCGAACCCCTCCTTGGCGTAGATCTGCTCCACGCGGGCACGGGCGCTCAACCCGTCGTCCTCCTGCTTGAACTTCTCGTTCTCGTTCAGAGGCGTGCGTTGTCCCAAGGCCCATTGCCCGGTCTCTTTGCTCCGGGTGGGTCTGGTGCTGGTCGACATCGGTTCTCCTGGTTGCGGAGACCGGCGGCAGGGTGCTCAGAGTCCAAGGGATCGGCTCTGAGGGAGGCCCAGACACCGATCGTCCATGGATATGGCGGGGATTGGCGGCGGCTAGGCGCGACAACACGAACACATACACATGAAGTGTGTGGTGTTCGGCATGGGGAACACTATGCCCGAAGATCGTTGAGCGGACAAGCACAGGGTCCGGTTCTAGTGAGTCTTATGCGGAATACAGCCGGACCTCAGCCGCTTTGACGGCCAGGTGCACCATGTCGCCGGGGTGCACCGCGAGGTCCGCTATTGCGGTCGGCGTCAGGTCGGCGTCGACGAGGTCTGTGTGCAGGCGCATCAGATGACGCTGCGGACGCATCTCCAGAACCCGGGCGGTGAACAAGTTGCGGGGACTTCCCTCGGGCCGGTGTTTGTGCACTGCCACGCTCGCCGGCGAGAACGCCGCGATGGCTTCCTCGCCGACCCGCAGGACGTTCTCCGCGCCGACCACATCGCCGACCTCACACCGCACCCGGTCGCCGCCGGCGGCCACCCCGCGCAGGATGTTCAGCCCACAGATCTGCGCGGCGAAGTCGGTCCTCGGTTCGCGCAATATCGCTTGGGTGGGTCCATGCTCGACGATCCGGCCGTCCTGGACGACGGCGATGTGATCGGCCAGTAACGCAGCGTCCAGGATCTCGTGGGTGACCAGCAGCGCCATCCGGCCGTTGAGCAACCGGTGCAGCGTGGAGCGGATGCCGGCGGCGACGTCCACGTCGAGGGCCGCCAGGGGTTCGTCGAGCAGCAGCAGTCTCGGCGATGCCGCCAGCGCTCGGGCGATGGCGACCCGCTGCGCTTGCCCGCCGGACAACTGGCGCGGCAATCGGTCCGCGAACTCGCCGGCGGCGACGTCATCGAGCCATTTACGGGCCTGGATGTCGGCCTCGCGGCGGCCGATCCCTCTGGCTCGTAGGGCGAAGCTGACGTTGCGCGCCGCAGTCATGCGGGGGAAAAGTAGGGGCTCTTGGGCGAGCATCGCCACCCCACGGCGGTGTGGTGCGGTGCTGTGACCCGTCTCGAACAGGACGTCGTCGTCGAGGGAGGCTGAACCCTGCGCGGCCAGAAGCCCGGCGAGCACCTGCAGGACGGTGGATTTGCCCGCGCCATTGGGACCGACCAAAGCGGTGGTGGTGCCGCGGGGGATGACCAGGTCGATGTCCACGTCGCGGTCTGGAACCGCGAAGCGCGCATTCAGGCTCATGTACGCACCCTCCGGGCTGCAATGCCGATCACCGCGACCGCGACCAGCACGAGCACGATCGACAGCGCGATCGCGGCGTCTGGGTCTGTCTCCCGCTGCAGGTAGATCTCCAGCGGCATGGTGCGGGTGATCCCTTGGAGGCTGCCGGCGAACGTGATGGTCGCCCCGAACTCGCCCAGCGCCCGCGCGAACGCCAGAACGGCTCCGGCGGCGATGGCCGGCGCCACCGTCGGCAGGGTCACGCGGCGCAGGGTGAGCGTCGGTGAGGCGCCCAGCGACGCGGCCACGGCTTCGTAACTGACTCCGGAGGTGCGCAGGGCGCCCTCCAGGCTGAGCACGAGGAAGGGCAGAGCCACGAACGTCTGCGCCAGGACCACGGCCGTGGTGGAGAACGCGATCTGGACGCCGAATGCTTCGAACGTCGATCCGAGCAGGCCGCGTCGGCCGAATGTGTACAGCAGCGCGATGCCGGCGACGACCGGTGGCAGCACCAGGGGAAGCAGCACCACTGGGCGTAACGCGGTGACGAGCCGGGAACGCGATCGCGCCAGGACCATTGCCATGGGGATGCCCACAAGCAGGCACAACAGGGTGGCCGTCGCAGAGGTCCGCAGGCTCAACAACAGTGCCGATACCGACGCCTCCGAGGTGATGAGTTCCGGCAGGGTGCGCCAGGAGACGGAACTGAACATCGCCAGCACCGGCAGCGCGACGAAGACCGCTCCCACTGCCGCGGGTAGGTAGATCCACCGGGGGAGAAGGTCTCTCACGGGAGCCCGAATCCGGCGTCGCGCATGACCGCGCGCCCCTGCTCGCTGAGAACCAAGTCGACGAAACGTCGGGCCAAGGGATCGTCGCCGAGGACTGCGATGGGGTAGCGGTTCACGGTATTGACCGCCTGCGGGATGTCTATGCCGCGCACGTCGGAGCCGGCGGTCGCCACATCGGAGGTGTAGACGACTCCGGCATCGGCCTGGCCGCTGCGGACCTTGCCGAGGACATCGGCGACTGATCCCTCCTCGCTGTCCGTGGCGATGTCGACTCCGCTGGCATCCTCGACACGCACGGTCGCCGCGCCACAGGGCACCTGGGGGGCGCACACCACCACGAGCAGGTCCGGGTCGGCGAGGTCTGAGAGCGTCTGCACGTCGCCGGGGTTGTCGGCGGGCACGACGATGGTCATGGTGTTGGTCGCGAAGATGGTCGTTGCCGGAAGGCCCGCAGCAGTCATCGTGGACTCGTCAGCCGTGGCCAGTACGTCGGCGCGGGCTCCCTGCTGGATCTGTGCGACAAGGTCGGCCGAACCGGCGAAGTTGAAGGCGACCTCGGCGGTGCCGTCCTCTTGTTCGAGCAAGGCTGCGAGCTGCTCGAACGCGGGTTTGAGTGACGACGCGGCGAACACCGTGGTGTCCGGGCTGGGTTGGGGTGAACACCCGGATAGCACGGCGACCAAACTGGCGGCGGCAAGTGCTCGCCTCACGGGGTCTCGACGATCACGTTGGTCGACTTGACCACCGCCGTGGCCACGCTGCCGATCTCCAGGCCAAGGTCGCGCACCGCCTCGCTGGACATCAGGGACACGACGCGGTGCGGGCCGCAGGCCAACTCCACCTGGGCCATCACGGCGTCCATGCGGATCTCGGTGACCAGTCCACGGAAGCGGTTACGGGCCGAACTGTGCCCCAGGCCGCTGTGGGGCTCGGCGCGGCCTCGAAGGTAGTCGGCGAGGGTGGCGCCCGCGATCACCTGTCGTCCCGCATCGTCGGTGGTAGCGGTCAAGCGACCAGCATCAACGAGTCGGCGCACGGTGTCATCGCTGACATTGAGGAGTTCAGCTGCCTCTTTGACGCGCAAGTGCGGCACAAAATGGAGGATATCAGCGCATGTGCGGCCGTCTCCTGGTGGCTCCACCGAAAGCCACCGCGGCGCTCAATCGCGCATTCCGGGTGAGAACCTCGCTAGTTTCTCCTGCATCTAGTGATGGAGGCAGGCATGGCCCACGGTCCCTTGCCCGGAGCCGGTGAGACCGGTCCGGTCGCCGAAGAGAAGTACCACACTGGCCGCGTCCTGCGCATGGCCATCGTGGCCGCCCTCGGGGGGTTCCTGTTCGGTTTCGACTCCGCTGTGGTCAACGGCACCGTCGATGCCCTCAAAGCCAAGTTCGACATCGGCGGCCTGATCGGATTTGTCGTCGCCATCGCTTTGCTCGGGTCCGCGGTCGGTGCCTGGTTCGCCGGTCCGCTGGCCAACAGGTTCGGCCGGCGGCGGGTCATGGTGATGGCCGCTGTGCTGTTCCTCATCGCGGCCGTCGGGCAGGCGTTCCCGTTCGGGGTGGCGGATCTGATGTTCTGGCGCTTCATCGGCGGCGCCGGGATCGGCATCGCGTCGGTCATCGCGCCGATGTACATCGCCGAGATCGCGCCGGCGCAGTTGCGCGGACGGCTGGGCTCGCTGCAGCAGTTGGCGATCGTGCTGGGTATCTTCACGACCGCTCTGACCAACTACTTCATCCTCAACGCGGCCAGTGCCGGGAAGCCCGAGACCAACGCCAACAACACCTGGCTGCTGGGTCTGGAGGCGTGGCAGTGGATGTTCCTGGTCATGCTGGTCCCGGCCATCGTCTACGGCACATTGGCGCTGACCATCCCCGAGTCGCCGCGCTACCTGGTGGCGGTCGGTAAGGACGAGGAGGCGGCACAGGTCCTGTCGACCGTTCTGGACGGCGACCAGCACGCCAAGGTGGCCGAGATCAAGGAGTCTCTGGCAGGGGATCACAAGCCCAAGTTCGGCGATCTCAAGGGCAAGGCCATGGGCCTGCAGCCGATCGTCTGGATCGGCATCGGATTAAGTGTGTTCCAGCAGTTCGTGGGGATCAATGTGATCTTCTACTACTCCAACAGCATCTGGGCCTCAGTCGGGTTCGACGAGTCCCAAGCGTTCCTGATCACCTTGATCACCAACACCACGAACGTGGTCGTCACGTTGGTCGCGATCTCCCTGGTCGACCGCATCGGGCGCAAACCGCTGCTGTTGGTCGGTTCTGCCGGAATGGCGGTCACATTGGGGATCATGGCACTGCTGTTCGGCACGGCGGATACGTGTACCCAGGCCCTGGTGGACGCGGGCCAAGCCGGCTGCTCGGGAGCAGAATCGATCGGAACCCCGTACCTGACCGGCGCCGCAGGCCCCATGGCTGTTGTCGCCGCGAACCTTTACGTCGTGTTCTTCGGGGTTTCGTGGGGTCCGGTCGTGTGGGTGCTGCTGGGGGAGATGTTCCCGAACCGGATCCGGGCCGCCGCCTTGGCTGTCGCGGCTGCGGCGCAGTGGCTTGCGAACTTCATCGTCAGCGTCTCCTTCCCCGGACTGTCGGACATCGGGCTGGGCTTTGCCTATGGCGTCTTCACGGTCTTCGCGGTGCTGTCGTTCTTCTTCGTGACGAAGTTCATCAGAGAAACCAAGGGCATGAGCCTGGAGGACATGCAGGACGCATAGTCGTCGACCGCGTTGCGACCGTGACTGTTCGTAACCAGAGGTCCCTCGAATTCGCCCTCATCGCCACGCTCATGCGTGCCGACTACTGTGGAAACAGGCAAGCGAAAGGTGCGCGAAATGGCCAACGGAAACCCGTCACCTGGTTGGTACCAGGACCCGCGGGACGCCACGCAGGTGCGCTGGTGGGACGGCGGCGGATGGTCTGAGAACACGCAGCCGATGCCAGGGGTTCAGGCGCCTGCACCCACCCCGGAACCGGCCGATCCCTGGGCAGCAGCCGGTCAGGCTCCGGTGCAGCCCGAGCAGCAGCAGTGGGGTCAGGCTCCGGTGCAGCCTGAGCAGCAGCAGTGGGGTCAGGCTCCGGTGCAGCCTGAGCAGCAGCAGTGGGGTCAGGCTCCG
>JALOLM010000008.1 GCA_025455985.1 Candidatus Nanopelagicales bacterium
GCCGCCGACGCGGGAACGGCCGCCGCGCTGGTGGCTCGCGCGCTGGAGTCCGACACGCTGCGCGACGAGCGGGGCTACTGGGTGCAGCGGCACTTCGGTGACGTGTCGCCGGGCGCGTCCACGCAGCGGTTCATCGACGCGACTCGTGACGTGAGCACCTACGGTGCCGCTGCGGTGGCGGAGGTCGAGCAGCGGCAGGCCAGCGCCGATTGAGGTGATGCGGGGTCGGCCACCGGCACCCGGGTCACACAACCGGGGGGCGGCCGTATCTGGCCATCTCCCAGACCGTCGACCACGCGATCGGCCGCCGGGGGCCGGGATCGGCCTGCCACCCTTCGCGGAACCCCGACCACCACGCGTGCCAGGCCGGGGCATCCTCTCGGGAACGGATGCGTTGCACGGCAGTCCAAGTGCCCACGTAGGGCAGGGCCATCGCCCACGGCAGGTTGCGCCGGGCCAACCAGACCCGGTTGCGGGCGTTGAGCCGGTAGTACTCCTCGTGCCTGCGCGGGTCTATCACCGGGTGGTGCGCCACCAGGTCGCCGGCGTACCAGACGATGCGGTCGCAGTCCCACACACGCCAGGCCAACTCGATCCCCTCGTGGGCGTAGAAGAAGGGATCGGGCCAACCGCCGGCGCACTCGAACACCTCGCGCGGGATCGCGACGGCACCTTCCCAGACACTGAACACCGCACTGCTGTGCCGGGGGTCACCCTTGTGCATGCGGGGGATCCAGCGGGTGGGATCGGTGGTGGCCTCAGGGTCGGTGACCCGTGGCTGGATCAAGCCGAACCGGGGATTGGCATCGAACATGGCCGACATCCGGGCCAGCGTGTCCGTCTCGGGAAGCCACGCGTCGTCGTCCAAGAAGAAGATCATCGGCGCGGTGGTCGCGGCTACTCCCGCGTTGCGCCCCGCGGGGATGCCCACGTTCTCCGGCAGGCCCACACTGCGAACACCGGCCGGCAGGCCCGTCGGTTCCCAACCGTTACCCACCACCACCACGTCACAGGTGACGCCCTGCTGGGCGAGAACGGATGCGATGGCGCGGTTCAGTTCGACGGGCCGCAGGCCTTGGGTGAGCAGCACCACCGCGTAGTCGGTGGACATCAACTCACGCAGATGGACGAATCAGCGGTCTTGGGTGCCGAGGTGTCGAGCGGGTCCTTCTTCTGCTTCTTGGTGATGACCGGCGTGACGCCTGTGTAGTCGGTGCCGACCTTCAGCACGATCGTCGATCCGCCCGAGGCCTTGACCTTGGTCTGGGTGGCGCCAGTGGCGTAAGCCAACGTTCGGGCCGCCTCCGCCTGGTCGGGTGCGTAGGTCAGCGTCGTGGTCGCGGTGTCGGTGTCGCTGCCGCGGGTTCCCACGATGTTGTAGCCCTGCGCCTGCAACTCCTCGGCCACCTTCAACCCGAAGTTCGGCTGGGGCGTGCCGTTGACGACGACGACATCGATCGACTCCGGCGGCACGGTCAGGGGGTCCTGGCCGGGTGGAACGGTCGGCGGCTCGGGCCACGGCCGGTCATTGATGATCGCCTTGAAGAGCTTGTCGGCCTTGGGCTGTTCCCACGAGACCGTGGACATGTCGGAGTTGTACACGAACGGCACGGTCACGAAGGTCACGTCGGAGGGCCGGATGTCCACCATGGACTCGGCGATCTGCTGGATCGACTTCAGGCTCGACAACCCCTGGTCGGTGGTCAAGGACTTCGTGCCGGCGTCGAGCAGGTTGAACAGTTTGATCGGATTCGTCAGGACACCAGCACTGGTCACCTTGCGGATCATCGACGATACGAAGTCCTGTTGCCGCTGGATCCGCTGGATGTCGCTGCCATCGCCGAGCGTCTCGCGGGCCCGCACGAATGCCAACGCGTCCTCGCCGCTGATCGTCTGCTTGCCGGCCGGCAGGTTGAGACGGGCGTGGTAGTCGTTCACGGGTTCCTTCAGACAGACCTCGACGCCACCAACGGCATCGACCATCTTCTTGAACCCGTTGAAGTCCACGACCACGAAATGGTCGACGTAGATACCGGTGAGCTGCTCGACGGCTTTGACCGTGCAGCCCGGTCCGCCGATGTCGAACGCCTCGTTGAACCGGCCGGTGTAACCGCCCTGCGGCACGCCTTGGCTGTTCTTGCAGGTCGGCAGAGTGACCAGGGAGTCCCGGGGGATGCTCATTCCCAGCGCCCGGGTGCGGTCACCGGAGATGTGGAACAGCAAGGTGGTGTCGCTGCGCTGGCCCTCGATGCCGGCGTTGACCGAGTTGCCGTACTTCTTGTTGTTCCCCTTGCCCGTCCGGCTGTCCGAACCCATCACCAGGACGTTGATCGGTTCGGTGGGGGAGGCCTCTTTGACCGGCCGTGTACCGAGTTGGTCGGTGGTGTCGAGGGTGTTGATGTTGCTGTCCAGGCGGTTGTACAGAACGGCTCCGGCGGCAGCCGCGCCCGTGGCTACGAGGACCAGGGACGAGGCGATTCCGGCGAGCACGCGCGGCCAACGACGCCGTCGAGCAGCCATTGTCCTCCGATCCGTAGAGTTCCAGGGTACAGGTGGTCCTTGTGCTCGAGGCCGACCTGTGATCAAAGGCTCACTTCGCGTGTCAGCCGAACCCGGGTCCGCGCTTCGCGTCCGATATGTGGACGCTTTTGCAACGATAGGGCGACGGTGATCGATCGGTGGGCGCGTCGCATCGACCCTGGTGAGCGGCAATGTTCCACTGGCACGTCGGAGAGGTGGTGATGACGTGCGTCGGCGGTTGAGTCTGGTGCTGACGGCTGTGCTCGCTGTGAGCATGCTGCTGCCAGTGGTCGAGTTGCCGGGATCGTCGCCGAAGCCGGTCCCCACCCGGGTGCAGACCCTGGCGCTGGAGGGCATCGCGATGGGTGGTGGCCGGGGGATGTCCGGCGTCGAACAACCGACGGCGTCGCGCAGCTCGGTGGTCGAGACCGAGCCCTTCGGATTGGTGGGGCTGTCGTGGGACGCGGCGCCACCGCTGGGATCCCTGGTGAAGGTGCGGGTTCGTGAGGCCGACGGCTGGACGCCGTGGCTGGAGATCCCGTTCCACGACGACCACGGTCCCGACCCCGCCTCCACCGAGGGTAAGCAGGGCCGCTCGGGAACCGACCCGATGCTGACCGGGACCTCCGATGCGGTCCAGGTGTGGGTGCAGACCCCCGACGGTCAGGCCCCGCCCAACGCCGAAGTACACCTCGTGGACACCGACGACGTGGGCATCCAGCAGACCTCGCTGGCGCAGGCCTCCGCCGCCCCCGGAATGCCACCGATCATCACCCGCGCCCAGTGGGGCGCCGACGAGAGCATGCGCAACCGCGACCCCATCTATTCGGACGTGGTGAAGGTCGGATTTGTGCACCACACGGTGTCCAGCAGCACGTACTCAGCGGATCAGGCGGCCGCCCAGGTCCGCAACCTGTACGCCTGGTACACCGAGGGCCTGAAGTACTCCGACATGGCCTACAACTTCCTCGTCGACCGCTTCGGGCGCCTGTACGAGGGCCGCTACGGAGGCATGAACCGCCCGGTCGTGGGTGGCCACACGGCGGGACTCAACAACGACTCCTTCGCGGTCTCGGCGATGGGCAACTTCGAGGAGTACAACCCCTCCGACGAGAAGATGGACGCGATCAAGGAGTCGATCGCGCAGTTGATGGCTTGGAAACTCGGCCTGAGTAAGCGTGACCCCGGCGGCAAGGACACCTTGCTCAGCAACGGGTCGTTGGGAAGTGGTTACTGGGAGGCGGGGGAGACCGCGACTCTGAACCGGGTATCAGGGCACCGTGATGCCGGGAACACCGCATGTCCGGGCAAGTTCTTGTACGCGCAGGTGGGGGCGATCAGGTCGCGTGCCGCTGCGATCTACCGCAACGGCGGCACGCCCGCCCCGGAGATTCCGGACCTGATCACCCCAGACCCGCTCAGCGACGAGTTCCACTTCCGCGGGTCGGGCTCTGGGGACGGTGTGGGCGTACCGCGCGCGGGTGTCCTGGGGCAGGCACGCGACGGCCGCAAAGCCTCGGCGATCCTGAAGCACTACCTGACCGGGGTGGAGGTCGCCCCGGTGGAGGACACCCGGACGCTGTGGGTGGACTTGGCCCGCCGCGGGCAGCTGGCCGTCGGCACGCAGGCTCTGGCCAGGCAGGGCGGCGCGTTCAAGGTCTCGGCCGGCAAGTCAGGACTGGTAGGAGCCAAGGGCACGCGAGTCCGACTGCGGGCGCAGGGCGATCAGGTGGTCGTCGAGCGCAAGGCAGGCAAGAAGTGGCGTCAGCAATTCTCCGCCACTCGGGTCTCCGTGCGCTGGGAAGGAACCCGGTCGGCCGGGAAGCTGGGCGGCGCGGCAACCGCACTGCGGATCGGTGATGATCTGCTCCGGGCGGGGACCGTGCGGGTCGGGGTGCGCGACGGGGTCCTGCAGGCAGTGGCTCTGCTGCGCGTGCACGACGAGTACCTGCCGTATCTGCAAGATTCCGTGTCGTCGTGGCCTGAGCAGGCGCAGCGGACCATGGCCGTCATCGCCCGGTCCAAGGCGCTGGCCGCACTCTGGGATCCGGAGTGCGGCTGCCACCTCGACGACGCTGGCTTCGCCGGTCAGAAGGCCACTGCAGTTAAAGGGCACGACGCCTGGCGCAAGGCCGTGAACTCCACGGCCACCTCGTCGACCAAGGGCCTGGTGGTGGCGCAGGGGGGCGTCGCGCTGGATGTCCCGGTGTTCGAGGCCAGCGGCGGCGCGACCCTGAACGCGTCCGATGTGTGGGGTCAGGACCTCACCTGGGCGCGCAGCGTCGATGACCCCTGGAGCCTGCGCAAGCGCAACACCGCCTATGCCTCTTGGCAGATGCAGACCCGGCCGCAAGCCGACGTCGCGGCCCTGTTCGGGCTGCCGGACGTGGTGCAGCTCGACCTGCGCGCCCGGTTGACCGGCGGTGCGGTGGCGACCGCGGTGGCCACCAGTTCCGGCGGCCAGACGTCGTCGATCTCCGGGGAGCGGTTGCGCACGGGGCTGCAGCTGCCTTCGGCCTACATCGCCCGCGGCGCCACCGAGGAGCCCACGACGGCTACGGCCCTGGCTACGGCTCTGTCCACCGGGCGCAAAGGCACGCCGGTCGTGGTGGCGGCCAGCGACACCTCCGTCGTCGCCCTGGCGGCGGCATTTGCCGGTGCCCAAGGCCGGCCGCTGCACGTCGTCGGCGGGGGTGGGCCCACAGATGCTGCTCGTAAGGCTCTGAAACCGGCCAAGACCCTGACGGCTGTGGGCGACTTCAGCCGTGCCTCTCTCAGGGCCCTGTCCCGGCTGGCCAAGGTGCGCCGGGTGAGTGCCGACTCCGTGGTCGCCCTGTCGCTGGAGCTGGCCCGGGCGGGGCAGCAGTCCGAGCGCCGGACGGTATTCGTCGCGGCGTCGAACAACGCCGCGGCAATGGCCTCGGCAGCGATGGGTGCCGTGCGTGCGCGGGGGTATCTGCTCGCGGTGCGCGAGACGCCCTCGGACGCAGCCGTCGCGTGGGTGAAGACCCACGGCACCCGCTCGGTGCTGGTGGCTGGTCGCAAGGAGATCTCCAACCGCGCGGCAGCGGCGCTTCGGCGGCCGGTGCGGCTGGGAGCGCAGGACGCCGTGTTGCGCTCGGCCAGGATCGCCGGCCTCGGGTCCCGCCGTGGCGAGGCGATCCTGGTGGATCAGCGTCGGGTGATGGCCGCCGCTGCGGCGGCTTTCACCGGGCGTGCGGTGTTGCTGCTGACCGGTGGATCAGGTAACCGGGCCGGCCTGCGCTTCTTGCAGAGCAGCCCAGAGATCGCCGATCTGCGATCGGTCGGAATCGCGACCGGAGTACTGGCTGCCGCTCGGCGAGCCTGAAGCCCAGGAGGTCACCCCTGGCTTGCCACGCACCCCGCCGGTAACGCGTGTGGGCCTCGATCACTCTGCAGATCCGGACACTCGAGCTCGTCAGCAGCGACGAGAACGCCCAGGCTTCACTGCGCTGTCGCGGTGGGGTGCTCCTGACCTGGTGAGTCCGCGTAGATGACAGCGGCATCCACGGCCAGCGCGGCAGCGATGGTTGCCAGCGTGCCCGTGAGGCCGTTCGCGGGCGGTCCGGTGAGCAGCCTCCCGCCGGGAGCCAGACCCACCTCTCCGGCGTATTCGGTGGCCAGGTGCAGCAACTCGTCCGCCTGCGGACCACCCGCGATCCCGCCCGGTGGAACTGGAGGCAGGACCAGTTGGTCGGGCATCCCGCGCACATCGGCCGGGAAAGTCCATTCGCTGGCAGAACCCGCAGGTGCCGTGGCCATGCCGAACGGGTCGAGCACCACCAGCATGTCGGCGTCGTCGGCAGTGGATACCTTGAACGCCGAGTTCTGGTCGCTCAGGTGCGCTCCGGCCTCCCACACCGCCACCATCCACACCGCCGTCATCCAGTGGAGCTGAAGATCCACTGTCACGTGGTCGCCAGGAGACACGTCGGCCTCGAGGCGCAGGAAGTTCACGGTCTTGGTCACCCAGTTGTCGAACGTGGCCAAGGACAACTCGACGCGACCTTGCGTGCAGTCGGTGATCAGCGGCGACGAGGGGTGGCTGCGCAGTGCCGCGAGGCGCGCTTCTCGCAGGGAGGACACGCAACGATGTTAGGCCGCGTCAAGGGCCGCGTCCCTGGCAGACTGTGGCGGTGCTCGAGTCGATTCTGCTTGTGGGCGGCAAAGGAACCCGGCTGCGGCCTTTGACGATCAACACCCCCAAACCGATGCTGCCGGTCGCCGGGGTGCCCTTCACCGAGCACCAGATCGCCATCGCTCGTGCCGCGGGTGTCACGCGGGTGGTGCTGGGCACCTCGTACCGGGCCGAAGTATTCAGTGACTACTTCGGCGACGGGTCGGCATTTGGGGTGGCGCTGGACTACCGCGTGGAGGATGAACCTCTAGGTACCGGAGGTGCGATCCGCAACGCGGCCGCTGCGCTGACCTGCGGCCCCGACGATCCGGTCGTGGTGTTCAACGGAGACATCCTGACGGGTCTGGACATTCCGGCCATGGTCCGGGCGTGGGTCGAAGCCGACGCCGATGTGGCGCTGTACCTGACGCGGGTGGACGACCCTCGGGCATTCGGTCTGGTGCCGACGGTCGGCGACCGCGTCACCGCGTTCCTGGAGAAACCGCAAACCCCCGAGGAGATCGTCACCGACCAGATCAATGCCGGCTGCTACATCTTCCGCCGCAGTGTGATCGACGAGATTCCCACCGGCCGCCCGGTCAGCGTCGAGCGTGAGACGTTCCCCGGTTTACTCGAGGCGGGTCGCACGGTGCTCGGATGGGTCGATCCCGGCTATTGGCTGGATCTCGGCACACCTCTGGCATTCGCCCAGGGCAGCGCCGACATCGTCACCGGCGTGGTCGGGTCGCCGGCGCTGCCAGGTGCTCCCGGACCGGCACTGGTCGGTGACGGAGCCCAGGTCCGCGGTGAATGCACCGCGGGAACGTCGGTGGGCGCCGGCGCTGTCGTGGGGGAGCGGTCCCAGGTCCGTAGTTCGGTGTTGTTCGATCGCGCCCGGATCGGCAGCGACGTGGTCGTGGAGAACAGCATCATCGGCGCCGGTTCCTCCATCGGGGACGGATGTGTCCTGCGGGGTGTCGTGGTGGGGGACGGGGCCAGGATCGGCGCGGGCAACGAACTGCTGGACGGCGTGCGGGTGTGGCCGGACATGGTTCTGGACGACTGCTCCGTGCGCTTCAGCTCCGATCAATGACAGTCACGTTCACCGCAGGAGAAAGTGCGCGGTGAGATCAGCGGCGGCACGTTCGGCAGCTGGCGCCTCGGGCCATCCGATCGCAATCGCTCCCAGCGGTTGCCAGGTTGCCGGAACATCGAGCGCAGCGGCCACCACCGGCGGGCAGAATACGGTGCTCGAGATCCAGGCCGAGCCCAGCCCCGCAGCTGACAAGGCCACGAGCAGGTTCTCCACCGCAGCACCGCCGGCGACGAGGAACAAGTCCCGCTCGAAGCCTCTACGGCGCTCATCGGGGTAGTCGTGCGCTGCTCCGGCGAGTTCGCTGAAGGCCAGCACCACCTCCGGGGCGTTCCACAGCACGTCGCCGCGGCGCACACGCTTGTCAATGGACTCCTGGCTGAACCCGTCGGCGCGCAGGTCCGCAATCCACTGCTCACGCATGGCCCCCAGCACCTGAGCGCGGGCATCGCGCAGGAGCACGAAACGCCAGGGCCGGGTGTGGTGAGGGCTCGGAGCGGTGCAGGCTGCGGCCACCGCGTCCTGGATGAACTCCAAGGGCACCGGTTCGTCGGTGAACGCCCGCACGGTCCGCCGGCCGGTGACGGCCGCCTGTTTGGCCTCGCGGGTGCCGAGGCTGAAGAGGTCCTCTTCACTGGTGCGCACGAGGTCGGCGGCCGTTCCCGATCCCTCTACGCGCAGCCCGCGGACGACGGCTACGGGGGTGCGTCCGGTCTTGCCCTTGACGAGGTCAGCGGCTGCAGCGATCTCATCGGCCACCCCGACCTGGGTCATCTCCAGGGTCTGGCCGTTGTCGTCGGGCAGACCGCGCAAGTCGATGAGCGGGCTGATTCCGTGACTGCCGATCGCGAAGTCGGTGATCCCGACCCGCCAGGGCCGACCGGCGGAGTCGGTGATGACAACGGCCAGCCCGAGCACCTCTGAGATCCGGCGGGCGGATACGTCCGGGTCCCGTGGCAGGCGCAGCACCCGGGCGGTGTTGGAGCGATCCACCCCGGCCGAGGCCATCACCACACCGAGATGGTTCTCCACGATGCGCAAGTCGCCCCGCGTCGCCACGGTCCGCACGGTGTCCGCTTCAACGGCCTCATCGCGATCGGCCGCCCACTGCCCCTCGGCTTTGCTGACCACTTTCGAACTGATGACCAGAATGTCCCCGTCGAGTACGCCCCTGCTGCCGTCCGGCCATTCGACATCACCGAGGGCATCGCGCAGGATCGTCACGAAATCTGCGTCCTCGCCGATCTCCGGCAGACCGGGGACGGCCACCACCTGCATCACAATACGAACCGCACGGTCTGCTCGGCCAGGTTCGCGGCGGCCTGCTGATCAGTCATGATCGTCGCGGTGGCCAGGCTCTTCGGGAATCCCGCAGGTGGTTCATCGCCTGACTCGTGGACCCAGGCGTCGAGGAGTCCTCCGTCTGCCCGCGGGCCGTAGTGCCCTGCCACTCCCGCAGCAGTGGCGGGGACGCCGATCGTGGCCAGGCACTTGTCCGCCATGCCCTTCAGAGGCCGGCCACCGACGATCCCGGAGACCCCTACGACCGGAGCCGGTGTCCGCGTCAGGGCCTCGCGGATCCCGGGCACTGTCACGATCGGGCCGATGCTGACCACGGGATTGGACGGTGGGAGGACCACGACGTCGGCACCGGCGATCGCCTCCAGGACCCCTGGTGCCGGCGCGGCCTCGTCGATGCCCACATAGCGGAACTCGCGCGCCGGGATGCCCGCCTGCATCTGCACCCACCACTGCTGGAAATGGATGGCGCTGCGGCCTTCCGGGAGATCCACGACCACGTGGGTCTCCACCCGCTCGTTGGTCATGGGCAGCAGGTGCACGCCGGGGTTCCAGCGTTTGCACAAGGCCTCGGTCACCACGTCCAGGCCGAAGCCCGCCGCCAGCATCTGGGTGCGGACCAGGTGGGTGGCGATGTCACGGTCACCGAGGGTGAACCACAGCGGCGGCACGCCGTAGATGCCAAGTTCTTCCAGGACGCTGTAGGTCTCTTGATCGCGTCCCCAGCCACGGGCCGTGTCGATCCCGCCGCCCAGGGTGTACATGATCGTGTCCAGGTCCGGACACACCTTCAGCCCGTGCAGCCAGATGTCGTCCGCGGTGTTGCCGATGACGGTGATCTGGTCGTCGGGGAACGCAGCGCGTAGGCCCTGGAGGAAACGCGCGCCGCCCACGCCGCCGGCCAGCACCGTGATCTGCATCCGTTCACCTTCCAGCGCGCTCGTTTAGGCTTCAGAGGTGACTCTACGTCGGGTGCTGGCCCGCGCCGAACGCGCCGTTTCCCTCGACCTCAACGAGGTCGTTGCGCTGCTCGGCGCCCGCGACGACGATCTTCGGGCACTGTGCGAGATCGCTGCGGGGATGCGTGACCGGGCCACCGGCACGGTGACCTACTCGCCGAAGGTCTTCCTCCCGGTCACACATCTGTGCCGCGATCGCTGCCACTACTGCACGTTCGCCACCGACCCGGCCACGCTGCGACGCACCGGCCGGGCACCGTTCCTGGAGATCGACGAGGCGGTGGCGGTCGCCGCTGAAGGCGCCAAGGCGGGGTGTGCCGAGGCGCTGCTCACCCTCGGCGATACCCCCGAGGACCGGTGGCCGGTCGCCCGGGAATGGCTCGATGAGCGCGGTTACGACAGCACTTCGGACTACGTGCGGGCCGTGGCGATCGCCGTTCTGGAACGCACGGGCCTGCTGCCGCACGCCAATCCAGGGGTCATGACCTGGGAACAATTGATGCGACTGCGTCCGGTCGCACCCAGCATGGGCATGATGCTGGAGACCACCTCATCGCGGCTGTTCGAGACGCCCGGCGAGGTTCACTATGGATCGCCGGACAAGAATCCGCAGGTGCGCCTGCGGGTGTTGCGCGACGCCGGGCGGCTCGCGATCCCGTTCACCACTGGTCTGCTGATCGGCATCGGCGAAACGCTGGCTGAGCGCGCGGACTCGCTGCTGGCGCTCCGTACCGTTGAGCGGGAGTTCCACGGGATCCAGGAAGTCATCATCCAGAACTTCCGGGCCAAGCCGGGCACGGCTATGGCCGGTAGCCGCGACGCTGATCTCCAGGAGTACCTGGCAGCGATCGCGACTGCCCGGGTGGTGCTCGGCTCGTCGGTGCATCTGCAGGCGCCGCCGAACCTCACCGATGAGGCCGAACTGGCGCAGTTGCTGGCCGCCGGGATCGACGACTGGGGCGGGGTCAGCCCGGTGACCGCGGACTTCGTCAACCCCGAGCGCCCCTGGCCCAGCATCGAGACCTTGCGCGAGGTCACCACCGCCTCCGGGCTGGAGCTACGGCCCCGGCTGACGATCCATCCCGAGTTCATCGCCCGCGGCGACGCCTGGCTGGACCCACGGCTCAAGCCGTTCGTCGCAGCGTTGGCCGACTCCTCCGGGCTGCTCGACCCGCAGCGGCGCCCGACGGGACGGCCATGGCAGGAGGAGGTCGACTACGAGGGCTTCGCCGCCGCCGGGTCCGGTCGCACCGACCTCGCGGTCACCATCGACATCCGGGGTCGCGACAGCGAGCGCCGCTCCGACTTCGACACCGCCTTCGGGTCGTGGGAGGCGCTGTCGACCGGCAACGGCCCCGCCGTACACGTCGGCGATTTCGGCAAGGCCCTGGACCTGGCTTTGGCAGACCCCGCAGCGCTGGCCGACGAGGCACACGAGGACCTGGCGCTTGCCCTGTTCGCGGCCACCGGCGATCAGGTGGCCCTCGTCGCCGGGGTCGCCGACGACCTGCGCCGCCGCCGGGTGGGCGACGAGGTCACCTATGTCGTGAACCGGAACATCAACTTCACCAACGTCTGCTACACGGGTTGCCGCTTCTGCGCCTTCGCCCAACGTGAGTCGGATGCCGATGCCTTCACGCTCAGCAGTGATGAGATCGCCGGGCGGGTGCGGGAGGCGGTCGCTGCGGGGGCCACGGAGATCTGCATGCAAGGTGGAATCCATCCGCGGCTGCCCGGCACTGCGTACTTCGACCTCGCGCGCACCGTGAAGACCGCCGACCCCGGCATACATCTGCACGCCTTCAGCCCGATGGAGGTCGTCAACGGTGCCACCCGCTGCGACCTGTCGGTGGGCGAGTTCCTCGCCAGGGCCAAGGATGCCGGCCTCGACTCGATCCCCGGCACGGCCGCCGAGATCCTCGACGACGATGTGCGGTGGGTGCTCACGAAGGGGAAGTTGCCCACCAGCGCTTGGGTCGAGGTGGTGACCGAGGCGCACCGCCTGGGTCTGCCGTCGAGTTCCACGATGATGTACGGCCACGTCGACACCCCCGTGCACTGGGTGCGGCATCTGCGCCTGCTGCGCCGGATCCAGGAGCAGACCGGCGGCTTCACCGAGTTCGTCGGCCTGCCCTTCGTGCACAACAACGCGCCCCTGTACTTGGCCGGCAAGGCCCGGGCTGGTTCCACGGTCCGCGAGGACATCCTGGTGACCGCCATGGCCAGGCTGATGCTCGACGGTGCGATCGACAACATCCAGGTCTCCTGGGTCAAACTCGGCCCAGCTGGTGCGGCCCACCTGCTGGCCGCCGGCGCCAACGACCTGGGCGGAACCCTGATGGAGGAGACCATCAGCCGGATGGCTGGTTCAGCGCACGGATCCTCGGTCAGCGTCGAGCAGCTGCACCAGATGGCTGCGCTGGCCGGTCGGCCGGCCCGGCAGCGCACGACGGGGTACGGCCAGCCCAGTCCGGATCCCCACGCCGGATCGGATCGGGCTGCCCGAATGCGATTGCACTGACGCCGTCCCGACCTGCCCGGTCACACTGCGTCAACTGGTCACAAAACACCCATAACGGTCTTTCGGCCGCAATTCAGGGCAATTCTTGGCACATTCGGCGTGTCCGCTTGCAACTGCGGCGTGGTTATCCACAGATTCCCTCGTCCGAACGGGCCATTCTCGGGGTTCCGGTTGAGCCGCTACTTACGGCCATGTAATTTCAACCATGTTGTCCTCAGCGACAGGGTTTGCCGCTGAAGGCAAGAAGGAAGTCACATCCAAGCGCACCGGGGCGCGAGAGTGGAGGAAATATGGAGTCGATCGTCCGATTGCCGTTGTCGGAAACCGAGGAATTGAGTTGGCAGGAGCGGGCACTGTGTGCCGAGACCGATCCTGAGTCTTTCTTCCCCGAGAAGGGCGGTTCGACTCGCGAAGCCAAGCGGATCTGCGGCACCTGCGAGGTGCGCCGGGAGTGCCTGGAGTATGCATTGGAGAACGACGAGCGCTTCGGTATCTGGGGCGGTTTGTCTGAGCGGGAGCGCCGACGCCTCAAGCGCGCTGCTGGCTGAAATCCCAGTTCTTCCCCACTTTCTTCCCCGAGAAATCAATACAGACATCAAAGGACGGCTCGCCAGCGTGGTGAGCCGTCCTTTGTCGTACCCGGCGTTAGAGTCGGCCACATGTTGATGCGTGTGGGGCACCGTTCCGGGCAGCCGACCCGGCCGGACCCTGGTCCCGCAGTCGTATGGTCCGATGCCGCCGCCAGGATGCGGGCGCGCCGCCGGGATCGTCGGGGCCGCGGTGTGCGCGGACCCATGGCACCCCGGGCCGTGCCGCTGTCGCGCAGCCGGTCCGATCAGTTCGACGAGCAGGTGCTGGTGGCCTGGGACCGGCTGGCGGCCGGTCACCCCGAACTGGAGTTCATCGAGGTGGCGGTCAGTGATGTCCCGGAACCGGACGAACCCCATCTGGCGGTGTTCGATCCGGCGGACGCGGGCCTACCAGCCCGGATCACCGTGTACCGGTGGGCCCTGGAACTGCGAGCCGGCACCACTGCCGGGCGCAACCGCCTGCTCAAGGATGTGCTGGCGGAGTTGGCGGGAGCCTTCCTGGGTCGCAGCGCCGAGCGCATCGATCCGGAGTACCCGCGTGTCTGAGGTCCGTTCCGAGGGCGTCGCAGGTGCCGGTTACCGTGGCCACGTGAACGCCCGTCGCTGCTCCCGGCCATCGTGTCGCCGCCAGGCCGTCTCGACGCTGACCTACGTCTACGCCGAATCCACCGCCGTGCTCGGACCCCTTGCCACGTTCGCCGAGCCTCACTCCTACGACCTGTGCGACGAGCACTCCTCAAGGCTGACGGCACCGCGCGGCTGGGAGGTTGTGCGCCTCGACCCCGACCCGGAAGCGCTGCAGCCGTCGAAGGATGATCTGCAGGCGCTGGCCGATGCTGTACGTTCGGCCGCCCGTCCGGCATCGACGGCCCCCACGGTCGCGGAGGAAGCAGGCCAACTCACGGTCGGTGGAAAAGGTCATCTGCGCGTGCTGCGCCCGATCGAATAGCCTGACGGGCATGAGCCCAACCCCCGCCGGATTTCCGGCTGAACTGGTGTCCGCGCTGATCAAGGCGTACGACGTGCGTGGCTTGGTGGACGAGCAACTCACCAGCGATTTCGTCCGTGCCACCGGAGCAGCATTCGTCGAGGCGCTTGGGCTGCGCGAGGCCGGCACTGTCGTGATCGGTCACGACATGCGCCCGTCATCCCCGGAGTTCGCCGAGGCGTTCGCATCCGGTGTTACTGCCCACGGCGTCGATGCGGTCATGATCGGGCTCTGCTCCACCGATGGGCTGTATTACGCCTCGGGCCGCTTGGACGTGCCTGGCGCGATGTTCACCGCAAGCCACAACCCCGCGGCCTACAACGGGATCAAACTGTGCCGGGCAGGTGCGGCCCCAGTCGGGCAGGACAGCGGCCTGAGCGACATCGCGGCGATGCTCGTCGCGGGGGTCCCCGGGTACAGCGGCCCCGAGGGCTCGGTCTCCTCGCGCGAGATGCTGCACGAATACGCGGCCTACCTGGTCGGCCTGGTGCCGCCTCTGACCCGGCGACTTTCGGTGGTGGTCGATGCCGGCAACGGCATGGCCGGGCTCACCGCGCCGGTCGTCTTCGAGGGCTTGCCGGTCGATGTGCAGGCCCTCTACTTCGACCTCGACGGGTCGTTCCCCAACCACGAGGCCAACCCGATCGACCCGGCGAACCTGGTGGATCTTCAGGCGGCGGTGCGCGAGGCCGGGGCGGACCTCGGCCTGGCCTTCGACGGCGACGCCGATCGCTGCTTCGTCGTCGACGAGCGCGGCGAGCTGGTCAACCCGTCGACGCTCACCGCGCTGATCGCGACCCAGGAGCTGCGCAGAGTGCCCGGGGCACCGGTCATCCACAACCTGATCACCTCCCGGGCGGTCCCCGAGATCATCGCGGAGAACGATGGGGTGCCCGTCGTGACCCGGGTCGGTCACTCGTTCATCAAGGCGACGATGGCCCAGACCGGCGCCGTCTTCGGCGGTGAGCACTCGGGCCACTTCTACTTCCGGGACTTCTGGCGCGCCGACAGCGGCATGCTGGCCGCCCTGCACGTGCTGTCGAGCCTGTCCAATGCGCCCGACGGCACGACCTTGTCCCAGTTGCTCGAGCCCTACAGTCGCTACGTGCTGTCCGGTGAGATCAACACCGAGGTGGCCGATCAGGCGGCGGCGATCGCGGCGGTGCGCGCCCATTTCGCCGGTCGGGACGTGACGTTCTCGGACCTCGACGGCCTGACCGTGGACGGCGGGTCGTGGTGGGTCAATGTGCGCCCGAGCAACACCGAACCGCTGCTGCGGCTCAATGTTGAGGCGCCGACCGACCTCGAGATGGCCGCACTGCGCGACGAGGTGCTTGGGATCTATCGCTGAGGCTCAAGTGAGTAGGCTGGGACGGTGAATCTGGATCCCCTTCTCCTGGATGTCCTGGCCTGTCCCTGCCCCCGTCATGCACCGGTCAGTGAGCAGGACGGCGCCGTGGTGTGTTCGCTGTGCCAGGCGCAGTTCCCGATCCGTGACGGCATCCCGGTGATGCTGATCGATCAGGCCACACCTGGCCCATCCGGGGTCGTGGGGGTAGCGGACAACTCGTGAGCCTAGACGACACACTGCTGGACGAACCGGCTGAACTGGTCGGTATCGACGCCCACCGGATGCTGGCCAGCACGGCCTCTGCGGGCGCAGCGGTTCGGTCGGCGCTTCAGTCCGACGCCGCGGACCTGCTCGAACCGCTGGCCGATCAGGGCCGGCCGCGAAGTCTGATCGTGGTCGGAGCCGGTGGCTCGAGTGTCCCCGGGGAGGTGCTGGCCGCCGTGGCCGGCCGCGGCTCACCGGTGCCGGTGTTCGCGCTCGGCGGTCCGACCTTGCCGGGCTGGATCGGCCCCATGGACCTCGTTGTGGCGGTGTCCGCCTCGGGACGCACCCCGGAGGTGCTGACATTCGTCGCGGAGGCACAACGCCGCGGCAGTTCGGTGCTGGGCATCGGTGCCGCGGACTCGCCCTTGCACGAGGCCTGCGCGAGGAGCCGCGGAGTGGCCTTCTGGCCGGTCTCCCGGCGCAGTCCACTGCAGGATGTGCAGAAGGCGCGCAGTTTGCTCTGGTCGCTGTCGGCTCCGCTGATTCTTCTCGCCGGACGGATGGGTCTGGTCACACATGCCCGTGAGGCGTTGTCGGCCTGTGCAGATCGGCTCGATGCCCGGGCGATCGCGTGTGGGCCTGAGGTTCCCACGGCGGACAACCCGGCGAAGGCGTTGAGCATCCATCTCACAGCTGGTCTGCCGCTGGTGTGGGGCAGCGGGGACGTGGGCGTGGTCGCTGCCCGCAGGCTCGGCCGTCAACTGGCGGAGAATGCGGACTGGCCCAGCGTCGTCGGCGCGCTGCCCGAGTCCGTGCGCACGCACGCGGGCCTTCTGCGTGGACCGTGGGCAGGACCTGCTCGTGAGCAGGACATCTTCCGGGACCGCACCCTCGACGACCAGCCCGCGCCCCGTCTGCGGGTGCTGCTGGTCCGGGACAGTGCCGAACACCCCGACACCGCAGCCCTGGCCGATGCGGTAGTGCAGACCTGTGAGCGCACCGAGGTCGCGTGCGAGGTTGTGATCGGCGACGGTGCCCACCCGGTTGAGCAGCTTGCGGACCTGATCGGCCTGCTGGACTTCGCCAGCGTGTACGCAGCACTGATGCAGCGCCGGGACCCGTCGGCCAGCGCCGGGGACGTCGACCCGCGGTTCGGCCGCGATCCGCAAGGGAGCTGACCATGCAAATCGTGCGCGGGCACCTTCAGGCCTACGACTGGGGGCCGGTCGACGGCCTGGCGGTGTGGACGGCGGCAACCGGCGGTCCGCAGGCCGAGTTGTGGTTCGGCACCCACCCCAACGGGCCGTCCCCGCTGCGCGATGGACCCGGGGAGTCGACCACACCGACCACCATCCTCACGAAGATCTTGGCGGCGGTGCGGCCGCTGTCCATCCAGATCCATCCGCCGGCACAGTTCGCCGGCGCCGGCTTCGCCGCCCAGCAGGCGGACCCCGCCGCCGCAAGACTGTTGGCCGACCCGTTCGCAAAAGCCGAGATGCTGATCGCGCTGGAACCGTTCGTCATTCTGGAGGGCTTCCGCGACCCGCAGGTCAGCGCGGCGGTCTTCGCAGATCTCGGCGGCCCGCTGAATCCGATTGCGCGGGCCCTGGGCGAGGCACGCACCGACGACGCGATCCGCGGTCTGCTGGGTCTGTCACCCGAGGTCGTGTCCGACAAAGCCGCGGGACTTCCGGCTGCGTTCCTGCGCGCCGGTCTCAACGACCATGCCGCCGGTGTCATCGCAGAGGTGACCGAGTGCTACCCGGATGATCCCGGGGTCTTCGTTGCGGCGATGCTGCATTCGCGCACATTGCAGCCCGGCGAGGCGGTCTACGTGGATCCGGGCACGGTCCACGCATACGTGCGTGGTGTGGGTATCGAGGTCATGACCAACAGCGACAACGTG
>JALOLM010000009.1 GCA_025455985.1 Candidatus Nanopelagicales bacterium
GTGTCAGCCGACCTTGCCCGCTGCCGCCGACACGGCGTTGGCCAGCGTCTCGCGGGGGATCTGCAGCTGGTCCGTCAGGCGCACCGCCATGTCCCCGTAGTTGGCGATCGCCGACAGTGTCCGGCCGGTGATCTGTTCGGGCGCACGGTCGAGTGGTTCCAGGATCCTCAGGATCAGGATCTCGGCGTCCGGGTCCTCGCCCCCGTTGCCCAGGCGAAGGGTGTCGCGGACCACCCGGGCGGCGTCACCCTCGTCCTGGGTGACCGACAGCGACAGCAGGGCCACAGTGTTGGCGAACCCGACGGCGGTGTTGAGCAATTGGGACGGATCCAGCGGCTCGGCCAAAGCGTCCTTCAGGGCCAGGGTGATCGGGTTGGCCGCATCCTCCACGATGTAGGAGCCCACGACCGTGCCCACCTCTCGGTAGACCGCCACATCCAGACGGTCCTGCGTCGGTACCGCGATGACTTCGAAGTTGCCCATCCCCCGAGCCTAAGCCGTGTGCTTTTGGTGAGCTTTTGACATCTGACGTGTCACTTCTTCACCAAAAGGTTCCGTAGCGGCCAGTTGTGCCAGATCAGCCGGACTGGACCGGTGAAGACCAGATCAAGTCGTCCCCGGCGAACGCACACACCAAGTAGGTACGGCCACGCGGAAAACCGGTCAGTTGCACGGGGGTGCGGGGGCCGCGGACATCGAGTGTCATCTTGTGCTGGACCTTGCCGATGTCGTCGAGCACCATCAAGCGCACCGCGCGGGTCGAGGTGGCACCGGTGATCGAGAAGCGCAAACGCCCAGATGCGGGCAGGGTTTCCGGGGGGCGAACTCTGTGATCGACGCGCATGTTCTTTGGACGTCGAAACCACGTCCGCGGGTTCCGGGCAATACCAGGGTCCTTCTGTTGTCGACGCGTCGGGCATGGCAGGCTGGCGCTATTGAGTGCCCAAGGAGGGTCAGCATGCGTCGGTTGGTTGCGGTCGGTGTCGCCGTGGGTTCGGTAGCCGCAGGAATCCTGTGGAGCAAGCGTCGTGAGAACAGCAAACGGCAGGAATGGGTTCGCCGGGCCGGGGTGGTTGCCGACGACATCGCCGAGGGCGTGACCCGCACTGCTGCGACCGCAGCCGTGACCGTCGCGGACGTGGCCGAGAAGGCAGCCGGTGGTGTCTCCACCGTGGCCGACGCCACCGCGGAAGCCGCCGCGCAGGCAGGTGTCACGGTGGACGCTGCCGCCCAAGCCGCCTCGAAAGCCGCCGACGCCGTCGCCCGCACCACCGCAGACGCCGCCGCCGAGATCGCAGAGCACGCGGGCAAGGCATCGGTGGTGACCGGCGATGCCGCCGACAAGGCAGCACTGTCGACCTCGGATGCCGCATATGAAGCCGCCGACAAACTGCAGGAGGCGGCCGAGGAGTTGGCGGCCGCCGAGGCTGAGGAGCCCGAGGAAGCCGTTGTCGCCAAGCCCGCGCCCAAGAAGAAGCGGGCCAAACCTGCCGCGAAGGCAGCACCTAAGGCGGCCGACGACCAGTCCGTCGCCTGATCTTCGCGATCGCGGTCGTCGGACCGGAATCCAGCGGCAAGACCACACTGGTCGAGCATCTGCGCCGGGAGTTGTCCGGCATGGGTTTGGGCGTCGGCGTCGTTGCCGAGCAGGGAAGGGTGCTGGCGACGAGGTTGCCGCAGGGGCATCCGTGGTCCTTCACCGAACAGCTCGCGACGTCGGCCATGCATGTGGGAGCAGAGGCGCAGGAGCGGGCGGTTCTGCTCGCCAACGGCGGCGACGTGCTGATCGCCGACGGCACGACCGCAACCCCGGCCGTATGGCACCTGTGTGCCGTGGCCAATCGACCCGGATACGACGCGGGCCCGGCGCAGGTCACCGACGAGTTGCTCGCGGCGGTCGACCCCAGCGCCTACGATCTGATCTTGTTGTTGGCCCCTGATCTGGAATGGGTGGCCGACGGGGTCCGGGATGATCCGTTCGGGCGTGACGAGGCTTTTGCCGTCTATCAGCAGCTCCTGCCATCCGCGGTGGTCGTGCGTGGACCGGCGCGTATGTCCGATGCGATGCGCAGTGTTTCCGCTGCGTTACCAACCGCAGGTGGACCTGCCTGAAGTCCGGAAACGGTGACAGGATTGGGCCGTGCCAGGAATCGACTCAGCGTTGCCGCCGTACCAGGAGATGGACGGGGACCTGGCTGATGTCGAGGCGGTCGCCGTCCTGAAGAGTGTTCTCAGCGACCTCGGGGAGACCGGGCTGGCTGAGCGGGGCCGGCTGATCGACGCCTACTTCAACCGACAGGGCATCACGTTCAGCCTGGCGGGAACCGAGCGGCCGCTGCCACTCGACCTGGTTCCCCGGCTCCTCAGCGCGGCGGAGTGGCGCGTGATCGAGCAGGGTGTCGCACAGCGCATCCGCGCTCTGGAGATGTTCCTGGCAGACGTGTACGGACCCCGCAGTGTCCTCGACGATGGGATTGTCCCGCGTGCCCTGGTGGCCAGCTCCAGTCACTTCCACCGCGCGGCCTGGGGTATCGAACCGCCGAACGGGGTGCGCATCCACGTCGCGGGGATCGACCTGATCCGCGATGAGGAGGGGGTGTTCGCGGTTCTTGAGGACAACCTGCGCTGCCCGTCGGGGGTGTCCTACGTCCTGGAGAACCGGCGCGCGCTGGCACATGTTCTGCCGGAGTTGTTCTCCGACCAGCGCGTGCAGCCTGTGGCCGAGTACCCGGAACGGCTGCTGGATGCCTTGCTGGCAGCGGCCCCCGCGGGGGTGGCTGATCCACAGGTGGCGGTTCTCACCCCCGGGGTGCACAACTCCGCGCACTTCGAGCACGCCTTCCTGGCCCGCCGCATGGGTGTCGAACTCGTGGAGGGCAGGGACCTGTACTGCCGCGACGACCAGGTCTGGATGCGCACGGTCCGCGGTGCCCGGCCGGTGCATGTGCTCTACCGGCGGATCGACGACGACTACCTCGACCCGGTGCACTTCCGGCCCGATTCGGTCCTGGGCGTGCCCGGCTTGCTCAATGCGGCGCGGGCTGGTCGGGTGACCGTCGCCAACGCAGTCGGTAATGGTGTCGCCGACGACAAGGCGATCTACCCCTATGTGCCCCAACTCATCGAGTACTACCTCGGCGAACGGGCGATCCTGCCCAACATCGACACCTACGACCTGCAGGACCCGGAGCAACGTGGATTCGTCCTCGAGCGGCTGGACCGGATGGTGCTCAAGCCGGTGGACGGTTCGGGCGGCTACGGCCTGGTCGTGGGGGATCAGGCCAGCGATGAGCAGCTGGCCGAACTCGCCCGGCAGGTGCAGCAGGATCCGCGCGGCTGGATCGCGCAACGGATCGTGCGACTGTCCACCTGTCCGACGCTGGTCGACGGCGGCGACCTGGGTCCCCGGCACGTCGATCTGCGCCCGTTCGCGGTCAATGACGGGGAGAGCATCTACGTTCTGCCCGGAGGCCTGACCCGGGTGGCGCTGCCCGAGGGATCCCTGGTCGTCAACAGCAGCCAGGGTGGCGGGTCCAAGGACACCTGGGTCGTCTCCGAGCCCGACGAGGGGTTGTACAGCCCGCCCGAGCGGCCCACTCCGCGACTGACACGGGTGCTGGCAGCGGTGCCGGCCAGAGTGCACTCCCCGACGACCCACGACGAGCGGATGCGCCAGCAGGAGCACCAGCAGCAGCAAGCCGGTGATGCACCATGTTGAGCCGAATTGCGGAGTCCTACTTCTGGATCGGTCGGTACCTCGAGCGCGCGGAGGCGACCTCGAGGTTGCTCGCCGAACACCATCAGTTGATGGTCGAGGAGCGAACGGTGCCCGAGGAGTTGGCCTCGGCCGTCCTGCTGGACGCACTGTCCCTGCAGCCGCAGGCGGCCACAACAGCCTCCGACCTGGTGTCCGCGGTGGTCGGCAACGCCTCTGATCCGGCCACAATCTCCGGAGCCATCACGCTGGCTCGGGAGAACGCCAGAGGTGTGCGCGAATCCCTGTCGGCAGACGTCTTCGAGGCGATGAACGCGGCACATCTGGCGGGCATCCGGGGGCCTATTGTCGCGACCAGTCCGGCGTACGCGTTGTACCGCGTCGTCGAGCGCCTGGCAGTCGTGGTCGGCCAGATCGACTGGACGGTGCCGCGCGATGAGGGATATCTGTTCTTGTCGCTGGGCAGGTCCTTGGAGCGGTTGGACATGATGGCCCGCGTGCTGGCGGTGCGCCACGACCAGTTGTGGCCCGAAGGTGGCCCGGTGGCCACTCTGAGATCGGCCGCCGGCCTGAACGCGTTCCTGCGCACCCAGCACCCCATGACCGGTGACGAGGTGCGACGGTTCCTGTTGCTCGACGGCGATCATCCCCGCTCGATGCGGGTGAGTTCGTCGACCGCCGAGGAGGCCGTGCGGGGGCTGGCCGCACGCGGTGCCAGCGACGGCGGTGACCTGCTGCGGGAGGTGGGCCTGATGCGTTCCCAACTGGAGTACGCCGTCGATCCGTATCCCGACGAAGTGGACAGCCTCGTGGAGTTGGTGCAGCAGTCGACGGCCCGTGCCTCCGATGTGGTGGCCACAGCCTTCTTCCGCCCGGTGGGCACGATCGTGTGGAGCAACTGATGTCCGGGCGCAGGCTTCGCATCCAGCACCGGACCGGCTATCGGTACGCCTCGGATGTCGTCTCGTCGTTCAACGAGGTCCGGATGACGCCACTGGACGACGACGGCCAAGTCCTGATCTCCCACGAACTGCGGGTGGAACCACGCGCCGCAGTGCTGGTCTACACCGACTATTGGGGAGCAAAGGTCGAGTCGTTCGACACCCATGAGCCGCACGACGTGCTGGAAGTTGTGGCGACCAGCACAGTCGACACCGCGGGCGGTCACCCCCGGGCGCAGGGAGTGAGCTGGCAGGAGCTGGCCGGTGAGAAGGTCCTCGATCGCTGGTGTGAGTACCTGCGCCCCAGTTCGTACGTCGACGATGCCTTGGCCGACGATCGGCGCTACGACCTGGTCGGCCAGTTGCGGCGTGAACGGCAGCCGTCGGATGCGGTCAACCTGTGCAACGAGATGGTGCGCGGTCACATCGCATATGCCGCCGGTTCCACTGACGTGTCGACCACGGCCAGCGAGGCGTGGAGCGCGGGTAGCGGCGTTTGTCAGGACTTCACCCACGCGATGTTGTCCCTACTGCGCTCGGCCGGTATCCCGGCCCGTTACGTCTCGGGCTACTTGCATGTCGAGGAGGAGGCGCCCGGCGAGACGGTGCGCGGGGAGTCGCATGCCTGGGTCGAGGTCTGGAACGGCGGTTGGGAAGGTCTGGACCCGACCAACGACCGGGTGGTCGGCGGGGCTCATGTGCTCGTGGCGCGAGGGCGTGACTACGCCGACGTCCCGCCCCTGAAAGGGATCTATGCCGGCGGAGCCAGCCAAGGCCTGGGTGTGGATGTGGAGATCACCCAACTGCGCCGCTGACGTCGGGTTAGCCTGTGCGCATGCAACGCACCTTGGTCGGCGGTGTGGTCCTACTGCTCAGTGCTGCGACCGTGGGGCCTGCCTCAGCTGTGACTGTCGGGCTCCCGGAGGCGCTGCAGACGGTTACAGCCGCCTGTGATTCGTCGCGTGCGGCGCTGGCCGCGGGTGGCGGTTCGATTGTTTCGCCTTCGTCGGTGAAGCTCTTCGAGGCTGGGCGTTTTGAGGTGGATTCGGGGACGGTGCAGCGGGTCGTGACCGCCGAGGACGGAACCTTCGGGTCGATCGCCGCGGAGGGTCTGCCGGTCAGGACCCGCAAGAAGGCGCTGGGATATCTCAAGCGCCCGGGGGCGACCTGGTGGGTGAACGCCGGACGGTTCGAATCGCCGGTGAATGGCTGGTCGGCCAACTTCGAGCAGGCACGCGACGCGCAGATCGGACTCGATGGCACCTGCGCGCAGCCGTTGGCCGGAGCATTCGATGAGGTCGAGCGGGACGGTGACGCGTTCACGTTCGTCGTGCCGTTGGCAGACCCCGTCACGGTCAGCCTTGATGGCGACGCCCGGCTGACCCGGTGGGCCGACGTCGTGTACGACTACGCCGCGCGCAGTGTCACCGTGCCAGCCGACGCGATCGGCTACCGCTCGTGGCAGAAAGCCTCTCAGGCTGCCTCGCTACGCGCTGAGCTGCGGTTGCTGGCGCGGGAGGTGGCTACGGGGGTGAATGCCGGGCAGGCGGATCTGGAGGCCATCGACGCGGCAGCCCGCGCGGCACTTCCCACCGATCGCGCAGTGCCGGTCCGGATCAGAAAGTTGCGGGCGGGGACACTGCTTTATGCACGCAATCCCTACACGAAGACGTATCACGCCTGGCGGGTCTACCTGAAGGGCGGCGAAGCGCTGGCCAAGCGTGTGGCGCCCTGAATGCAGGGGGTCGGCCGCATGTGGCGCACACTGGAGATGTGCAATCTGTCCGATCTATAGTCCTCGCCGGGGTCCTGACGCTCGTCGTGGCCACCCCGGTGGTCGCCGATGTGACCCCACCGCCGGTTCCCGTCGTGCCGACCCCGATACCTTCACCAACGGTCACACCGAAGCCGCCCAAGAAGAAGCCCAAGCCGAAGAAGAACATCGAGCGGGTTCAGGTCTCGATCACGCCATCGTCGGGCAAAGTCGGGGTCGGACAACTGATCACCGCCCGGTTCTCCGCGCCGGTGCGCTTCAAGGCCAACGCCGAAGCCGCGATGGTCGTGACCTCACCAGACCCGCTGCCGAAGGGTTCCTGGGGCTGGATCAACTCCACCACGGCGATCTACCGGCCCAAGGATTTCTGGCCCGGTCACGCGCGCATCGACGTCGAACTGAACCTGCACAAGGTCCGACTCAATGCCGATGCGAAGAACATCTGGTGGGGAGGCTCCACGACCAACCGCACCGACTCGTTTCGCACTGCTCGGTCCTTCGTGGCGCGCATCAACGCCAACACCCACCAGATGCGGGTGCTGATCGACGGCCAGCTGGTCAAGGTGTTCGGGGTCAGCCTGGGCAAGCCCGGGTTCCTGACCCGGTCGGGTGTCAAGGTGATCACCGGTGAGAAGTACCGCTGGACACGTATGACCAGCGCCCAACTTGGGCTCACCGATGAGTACTACGACCTGCAGGTGCCCTATGCGGTGCGGATCACGCCCAGCGGCGAGTTCGTACATGGTGCGCCGTGGGCCGCCTCCCGCATCGGGGTCTGGAACGGTTCCCACGGGTGCACGAACCTGAACGTCGGCGACGCTGCGTGGTTCTTCAATCATGTGAAACCCGGCGACGTGACCGTCACGGTCAAGACCGGACGGCCCATGGAGACCTGGAACGGCACGCCGGGCTCGTACTGGAACTACCCCTGGCCGGAGTGGAAAGCCAAGTCGGCTCTCTGATCGGCCAATCCGGGCAGGTGGCCTGTGACGAAGGGTGGGTGTGTTCACCCTGGTCGTGATCGGTCTGCTGTCCGGCATCGTCACCGGTCTGTCGCCGTGTGTGCTTCCTGTCCTTCCCGTCGTGCTGGGGGCATCGGCCACCGACACAGGCCAAGAGCGCAGCCGATCCCGGCCCTACCTGATCATCGGTGGCCTGGTCACCTCGTTCACGATCGCGACATTGGTGGGCTCAGCACTGTTGAACCTGCTGGGACTGCCGCAGGACTTCCTGCGCTGGCTGGGCATAGCCGTACTCGTCGTCGTGGGCCTGGGGCTGATCTTCCCGCAGGTGGGCCACCTGCTGGAACGGCCCTTCGCGCGCCTGCCCCAGCGGGCGCTCAACCGCCAAGGCCCAGCCTTCCTTCTGGGAATGTCCTTCGGGCTGGTGTTCGTTCCCTGTGCCGGGCCGGTGCTGGCCGCGATCACGGTCCTATCGGCAACCGGCGGGCTGGACGCGGAGCTGGTGGTCCTGACCGTGAGTTTCGCCGTCGGAGTCGCCCTGCCGCTTCTGGGATTCGCGCTGGCCGGTGAGCGGATGGGTGAGCGCATCCGGCGCACCCGCGGCCGTTCGCAGATCCTGCGCAAGGTCACAGGTGTGGTCATGGTCGTCACGGCGGTCGCGCTGGCTTTGAACGTCACGGACTCCTTGCAGCGCTTCGTCCCCTCGTATGTTGCCGCGGCTCAAGAGCGCATCGAAGGGACCGGGCAGGGCCGTGAGGCGATCGAGGCGCTCGGCCCGGAGCGCAGCGCGGCGTCTTTCGACGAGTGCTCGAAAGACCCATCGACCCTTCGCGATTGCGGTTCTGCGCGGGAGCTGGTGGGCATCTCGGACTGGATCAACAGCGAGCCACTGACTCTGGAGGGTCTGCGAGGTCGGGTCGTCCTGCTCGACTTCTGGACGTACTCCTGCATCAACTGCCAACGCACCCTGCCGTACTTGACCCGTTGGGACGAGCAGTACCGCGACCGCGGTCTGACCATCATCGGCGTGCACAGCCCGGAGTTCGCCTTCGAGAAGGTGGTCGCCAATGTCGAGGACAACGCCGCCAGGCTGGGCGTGGAGTACCCGGTGGCCATCGACAACGATTTCCGCACCTGGCGGCGCTGGGATCAGCGGTACTGGCCTGCCCATTATCTGATCGACCAGCAGGGGCAGGTCCGGCAAGTGCACTACGGCGAGGGAGCTTACGACGAGACCCAGAGGCTCATCGAGCAACTGCTCGACGTCGAGGCAGCAGGGCCGGGACCGGGTTCGGATCCGCAGATGACCGCCCAGCGCACTCCGGAGTTGTACCTAGGCTCGCAGCGAGCCACCAATGTGGTGAACCTCGAGCCGGCTGACGGCGACTACGAGTTGGCGGACGTGCCCCTCGATGGCATCGCCCTCGGGGGTCGGTGGGAGGTGCAGGATGAGCGGATCGTGGCCGGTGAAGGAGCGGTGCTGCGGCTCAAGTACTTCGCCCACGACGTCAACCTGGTGCTCGGGGGCGAAGGCGTGGTGCGGGTGGTCGAGGAGTCGGGCAAGCCGTCGACCGTGAAGGTCCAGGGCGCGCCCACGCTGTATCGCCTGACCGAGCACCAGCCGGCACAGCGCGAAGTGGAGCTGCGCGTGAGCAAGGGTGTGTCGGCGTACGCTTTCACCTTCGGGTGAGACCAATCCGGTTGGCGGCCGGTTGCGAACAAAGACCGGAAAGGATCGAGCATGCAGCCAGCACCAGAGGTCGGCAAGGGCGCAGCCCCCGGCCCCAGCGACGCCGAGTTGCTGGCTGCTGTCGCGCGCGGTGACGAGGCCGCCTACGAGTTGCTGTTCGACCGCCATGCGTCTGCCGCATACGGCCTGGCAGTCCGGGTGGTACGTGACCCGGACATGGCCCGCGACGTCTGTCAGGAAGCCCTTCTGCAACTTTGGTCGCACGCCTCGCGCTATGACGAGAAACAAGGCACGGTGCGCTCGTGGTTGTTCACCCTCGTGCACCGCCGCGCCGTCGACCGCATCCGATCCGAGCAGTCCAGCAGTGACCGGGAGAAGCGAGTCGGCACGGCCGCGTTCGATCGTCCCCACGACCAGGTCAGTGCTGCTGTTGAGCGCAGCTTCGAGATCCGCAGAGTGCGTGGTGCCTTGTCGGACCTCACGCCACTGCAGCGGGAGGCTATCGAGCTTGCCTACTACCGCGGTTACACCCACACGCAGGTGGCCGAAGCGTTGGGGATTCCTCTGGGAACGGCCAAGACCAGACTTCGTGATGGCTTGATCAGATTGCGCGACGCATTGGGGGTGGAAGTATGAGCGATTCCATTCACCTGTTGGTGGGCGCCTACGTGCTGGACGCCCTTGACGAGGCGGAGACCGAGGTCTTCGAGGAGCACCTGCGGACCTGTGAGGACTGCCGGCGGGAGGTCGTGGAGTTGCGCGAGACCGTGGCGCACCTGGCGGCGGCTGAGGCCGGTCCCGACGTGTCCGCGCTGAAGGCAGACGTCATGGACCGGCTGGCGACCACGCCACAACTCACACCGGTTGCAGTGGTCCGGCCGATGCCGCGGCGCATTGTCTCCGCGATGGGGTGGATGGCTGCCGCTGCGGCCGTGGTCGTTGCACTGGTGCTTGTGGCGGGAATTCGCGATCAACGCCAGACGATCACTGCGATGAACGAACACAGTGCCGAAGTCATGGCGCTGATCACCCAACCCGATGCCAAGGTGCTGCCGTTGGCACTGCCGGACGGCAGTTCGACCGTGGTGGTGTCCATGGACGCCAACGAGGCCATGGTCATGGCCGACGGGGTGGATGCGCCGGGGGAGGGGAAGGTCTACCAGACGTGGGCCTACGACGCGCAGGGCAACCCCAGTCCGGCAGGGACTTGGACCCCCGATGACACCGGTCATGTGGCCGCGCTCGTGGATGCCGGTCTGGTCGACTGCACCGCGTTGTCGGTGACGGTGGAACCTGCCGGGGGATCCGCGCAGCCGAGCAGTGAGCCGCTGGCGATGGTCCAATTGGCCTAGGGCGTGTCTTGGCTGTTGTCCGCCGCCGCACGAAAGTGGCGCGGCGCGAAAGCCGATTCCGGAATCTGCCATCTTCGTGCAGGAAATCCGCCCGATTTGCGGCAAATGGTGGAGTTGAAGCCACACAAGAGTGGCATCCAGAACCGGGCCGTGCCAACTTCGTGCGGCGGCGAGATCCAGCCCGCCAACCTCTGCGCGAGCTCAGGCAGGGTGGGCGCTGGAGTCCCGCAGGTCGATCACGGTCGCCTCGAGCACGTCGGATTCGGCTTCGGCGCGTTCTGCGATCGACTCGGGTGCTGTGAGATCACTGCGCATCAGCAAACCGTCGAGCATCGCCATGACCTCGTCGGGGAACTCCAGCGGCACGAAGTGCGTTGCCTGCAGCACGTGTACCTCCGCGTGCGGGATCTGCTGGGCGAAGGCCACGACGTCGCGCATCGAGGTCATCACGTCGAACCCGCCGGCGACCACCGTGATCGGGCACTGCACAAAACTCGGGTCCATCGGGTCGTGGTCGGCGGCTGCGGCCATCAGTCTGAAGTACCACTCGAAGTCGTGTTCGAGGAAGCTGCGGATCCAGGGCACCACGTCTTTGGTCCGCGCACTCGGCAGCATGAAGCCGCTGTGCCGCAGGATCTCGGCGAACGTGTTGCCCTTGGGGACGCTTCGGGCCAGCATCGTCAGCGGTTTGCCCATCGCCTGTCCGGCGCGGCTGACCACGAGCCCGGAGGTCTTGCGCAGGGGTTTGGGCACCATCAGGTACGCGAACGCGGCGTCGAACGTGCCCCCGGGGACGCCGGCGCACATCAACATGCCGGCGACCTTCTCGGGATGCTCGGCTGCGATCTCGAAACTCACGTTGACGCCCAGCGACCATGCCACCAGCAGGGTCCGGTCGATGCCTGTGTGTTCCATGAGCGCCAAAGCGTCAGCCACGTGATCCTCGACCCGAATCCGCTCAGGGTCGCTGGGCCTGCCCGACCCGAGACCGCCGCGGTGGTTCCAGCCGACGACTTTGTACCCGCAGTGCGGGTCGAGCAGCCGGGGCCAGGCCTCGGGCGGGACGCCGAGCCCGTTGCACACCACAACGGTGGGTCCCTCGCCGTCGTTGGTCCAGCCGAGCAGCTCGGTGCCGTCGGCGCTGGTGAAGGTGAAGGTCGAGTACATCGCCTTCCAGTGTCCACGCCGCGGGATTCAGCCCGGGCCGCAGGGTCCGGTTCGGTGGCCGCCGAGCACGTCTGACCCCGGGGATACGCTGGGCGGCATGGCCGATATGAAACCGCGCAGTTCTGTTGTCACCGACGGTATGGAGCGGGCACCTGCCCGTGGCATGTTGCGCGCCGTCGGGATGAGTGACCAGGACTTCGACAAACCTCAGATCGGGGTCGCCTCCAGCTGGAACGAGATCACCCCCTGCAACCTGTCCCTGGACCGGCTGGCCAAGGCGGCCAAGGAGGGTGTGCACGGCGCAGGCGGATTCCCGCTGCAGTTCGGCACGATCTCCGTGTCAGACGGCATCAGCATGGGTCACGAGGGGATGCACTTCTCCCTGGTGAGCCGCGAGATCATCGCCGACTCGGTCGAGACCGTGATGAATGCCGAGATGCTCGACGGGATGGTGACCTTCGCCGGCTGCGACAAGAGCCTGCCCGGGATGATGATGGCCGCGGCGCGGCTGGATGTGGCATCGGTGTTCGTCTACGCCGGCTCGATCATGCCGGGCAAGGTGGGCGACCGGGACGTCACCATCATCGACGCGTTCGAAGCGGTCGGCGCCTGTGCCCGGGGCTTGATCACCCGCGAAGAGGTCGATGAGATCGAACGCGCGATCTGTCCCGGCGAGGGGGCCTGCGGTGGCATGTACACCGCCAACACGATGGCCAGCATCGGCGAGGCGATCGGGCTGTCGTTGCCCGGATCGGCAGCGCCCCCAGCAGTGGACCGTCGTCGCGACACCTACGCCCGGCGCAGTGGTGAGGCGGTCGTCAACTTGATCCGGCAGGGGATCACGGCGCGCCAGATCATGACCCGGGAGGCCTTTGAGAACGCCATCACGGTGCTGATGGCCCTCGGTGGCTCGACGAACGCTGTGCTGCATCTGCTGGCCATGGCGCACGAAGCGGAGGTGGATCTCGAACTCGAGGACTTCCATCGCATCGGTTCCCGGGTTCCCCTGCTCGGCGACCTCAAGCCCTTCGGCCGCTACGTGATGAACGATGTGGACCGGGTGGGGGGAGTGCCCGTCGTGATGAAGGCGCTGCTCGAGGCCGGTCTGCTCCACGGCGACTGCCTGACCGTGACCGGGCGCACTGTGGCTGAGAACCTCGCTGAGATCCAACCCGTGGACCCGGACGGCAAGATCTTGCACTCGATCAGTGCGCCGCTGGACTCCCACGGAGGTATCACCGTGCTGTCCGGCTCGATGTGTCCGGAAGGCGCCGTCGTCAAGAGCGCGGGCGTGCCCGTGGACGTCTTCGAAGGTGCCGCGCGTGTGTTCGAGCGTGAGCAGGCCGCCATGGACGCACTGGAGGACGGCACGATCCAGGCCGGTGACGTGGTGGTCATCCGGTACGAGGGCCCCAAGGGCGGCCCCGGAATGCGCGAGATGCTGATGATCACCGGTGCCATCAAGGGTGCCGGTTTGGGCAAGGACGTCATGCTGATCACGGACGGCCGGTTCTCCGGAGGGACGACCGGTCTGTGCGTGGGTCACGTCGCACCCGAGGCGGTCGACGGCGGTCCGATCGCGTTCATTAGGGACGGCGACCGGGTGCGCATCGACATCGGCGAGCGCACGCTGGATCTGCTGGTTGACCCGGCCGAACTCGAAGCCCGTCGCGAGGGCTGGGCGCCGCTGCCCAACCGTTATTCCCGAGGGGTCCTGCACAAGTACGCGATGCTGGTCGGATCGGCCTCGCGGGGAGCCGTCTGCGACTGAAACCGCACCCTTTAGGCTGACCCCTGTTTGGAGGGGTCTGTGGAAACGATCAATGCCGGCGATACCGCCTGGGTCATGATGTCCGCTGCGCTGGTGCTGTTCATGACACCGGGGTTGGCGATCTTCTACGCGGGGATGGTCCGCGTGAAGAGCGTGCTCAACATGATCATGATGAGTTTCGCCGCGATGGGTGTCGTGTCGATCGTGTGGGTCATGTACGGCTACTCGCTGACGTTCGGCCCGGACTCCGGTGCCGGACTCATCGGGGACCTGTCGCTGATGGGCCTGTCCGGCGTTGCGGAGACGACCGTCGGCGCGCCGGGACACGAGATCCCCACGCTGGCCTTCGTCATGTTCCAGATGACCTTCGCGATCATCACCGTGGCACTGTTGTCCGGCGCGATCGCCGACCGTGCGAAGTTCCGCGCATGGATGGTTTTCATGATCATCTGGGTGACGCTGGTCTACTTCCCCATCGCGCACTGGGCCTTCATGTTCGATGGCGGCGATGGCGGTTGGATCGGGGATCGGCTCGGGGCCTTGGACTTCGCCGGCGGTACCGCCGTGGAGATCACCTCTGGCGCATCGGCGCTGGCTTTGGCCATCGTGCTCGGCCCCCGGATGGGCTGGCGACGTGAGGCCATGCGCCCGCACAACCTGCCTTTGGTGCTTCTCGGCGCCGGGATGCTCTGGTTCGGCTGGTTCGGCTTCAACGCGGGGTCGGCATTGACTGCCGGTTCGACCGCGGCCGTGGCTTTGATCAACACTCAGGTCTGCACGGCGGCGGCAGCGCTGTCCTGGATCGCGGTGGAGCGCTTGCGCGACGGCCACGCGACCACGCTGGGAGCGGCGTCAGGGGCGATCGTCGGTGCTGTGGCCATCACCCCTTCGTGCGCGTTCCTCACGCCGATGGGGGCGATCGGACTCGGCCTCGTCGCGGGGGCGATCAGCGCGGTCGCGGTCGGCTGGAAGTACCGGTTGGGCTACGACGACTCACTCGACGTGGTCGGGGTGCACGGCATGGGCGGGATTGTCGGCATGCTGGCGATCGGGTTCCTGGCCACGACCGCGGTCAATCCCGCGGGTCAGGACGGATTGTTCGCCGGTGGGGGTTTCGCTCTGCTGGGCAAGCAGACCGTGGCTGTGGTTGCGACGGCTGCGTTCGCGTTCACGATGACCTTCCTGCTGGCGCATCTGGTCAATCGGGTGGTGGGATTCCGCGCCGACGCCGATGATGAACTGCGCGGGCTGGACGTGGCCACGCACGCGGAGAGCGCCTACGAGTTCGGGCCGACAAGTGGGGTCGGCATGTTGTCCGGAACCCATCCCGGGTCGATGCACAGGGAGACGGAATGAAACTGATCACTGCAATCATCAAGCCACACGCGCTCGACCGGGTGCGGGAGGCCCTGCAGGCCCAAGGCGTCGAGGGGATGACGGTCACCGAGGCCAGCGGCTATGGCCGGCAGCGCGGACACACCGAGGTCTACCGCGGAGCCGAGTACGTGGTCGACCTGGTGCCGAAGGTGCGCCTCGAAGTTGTCGTGGAGGATGACGACACCGACCACATCGTGGACGTACTGGTTGCCGCGGCCCGCACCGGCAAGATCGGTGACGGCAAGGTGTGGGTGACGCCTGTGGAGGCGATTGTCCGGGTGCGGACCGGTGAGCGGGGTCCTGACGCGGTGTAGGTCGCGCCGGCGGGGGCCCATGTGATTTTCCGGCAACCTACTTGCCTGTTTGCCCCATTGCCTCGCCGGCAAGGCCGAGCGCAGCCTTCAGATCCGGCAAGAAGCGCTCCAACTCGTAGCGGATCATGAACGTGTTGGCGCGCAGGATCGTGCGACTGCCAGTGACGACCAGGCCGTTGAATCGGTAGGTGTCGTCCATCCACACGTCGGGATCCAGATGTGCCAGACCTTCCACCTCCACGACGACCGAACTGCCGTCCACCGCTGCGAACTCCACATCGATGTATCGGCATCTGCGCCGCCCGTCCAATCGCCGCGCTTGGCGGATCGGCCTGGGTAAGTGGTGCTTTCGGCAGATCACCGCGAAGTCCAACTCGTTCATGCTTTGGATGCCATCTGCGTACTCGTCCACGGATTCCAGGATGAGCCGGCGTCGGTGTATCGACCCGAGATCGTCAACCACTGTGTGAAGTCTGTCGGCCTGCGTGAGTCTTTGCTGCAGGGCCGAGATGACCAGAAGCACTGCCTCACGATCCGTGCGCGCCCACGCTGCTGCATGAACCGTCGCGACATGAGCGTTCACCCGCGATGGTTCGCCGACAGCGTTGCACGGCGGTCGAACGAAGCGGTGCAGGCGAAGCCACTTCGGCAAGCGTTCCCGTTGAATGCGTGCTGGCACGATCACATGTATCGGCCCTCGGTTCTCGAGCGTCCACCCCTGCGCCACAAGGGCCGCTTGGCCGGTCAGCATCGCCTGCGGTCCGCCATGCAGTACCCCTGCCCAAACTCGCTGCAGATCGGTGGCCGGGACCGGGGTGGTCAGAAACGTTTGCGTGGTCATCCGCTGCCACTGCTTGAGCCGTACTGCCCGAGTGGCCGCGCGTCTCAGCGATGGGGGCATTTGCCATGAGGCGAGGACGCCGTGCTGTAGGACAAGCAGCGCTTGTTGATCCAGAGTCATCCGGGGTGCCATACGGCCACGGTCACATCGCTGATCACCCCTGGGCCTCGGCTCAAGCGAATCTGTGGACCGGCTGACTCGTCATCCACAGGTGTTGGTTTGGGCCGTGGGGTTTTCCGGCGAACGCGCCCGGCGGAGGCCGTGGGGTTTTCCGGCGATTGAGTTGTCGGTTTGCCGCTTTGCTGGTTGGGGGCGGCGCTGGGGTTGGAGGCAATGCGGTTTTCCGGCGATTCAGTTGTCGGTTTGCCGCTTTGCCCACACAGGAAAGGCCCTACCCCGAGTTGGCAGCACAGCGAGGGCAGGTTACTCTGAGCCTGTGCAGCACCTGATTCTCGTAAGCGAGCGCGTCTGAGCCCCCCAAGGCACAGGCGCGCTACCCTCCGCTACCCATCCGGGTCGGGGGGTTTTTCATTGCAGGAAGGAACACCATGGCCGAGCACATGACCGGCGCCGCCAGTCTGATCAAGTCACTGGAGCATGCTGGCGTGGACACGGTATTCGGCATCCCGGGCGGCGCCATCCTGCCCGCGTACGACCCACTGATGGACTCCAAGCAGGTACGCCACATCCTCGTGCGCCACGAGCAAGCCGCCGGCCACGCAGCAGAGGGCTACGCCCAGACGTCCGGCAAAGTCGGGGTCTGCATGGCGACCTCCGGGCCGGGTGCCACGAACCTCGTCACTCCCATCGCCGATGCCTACATGGACTCGGTCCCGATCGTTGCGATCACCGGTCAGGTGCCCAGCAGCGCAATCGGCACAGACGCCTTCCAGGAAGCTGACATCTCCGGCATCACCATGCCGATTGTCAAGCACAACTACCTCGTGACCGATCCCGCGGAGATCCCGCGCGTGATCGCCGAGGCGTTCCACCTGGCAGGCACTGGGCGGCCGGGGCCGGTCCTTGTCGACATCAGCAAGGACGCCCTGGCCGCCCAAACAACCTTCGAATGGCCGCACAAGACGGACCTGCCGGGCTACCGGCCGACCACGGTTCCGCACAACAAGCAGGTCAAGGAAGCCGCGAAACTCATCGCGAAGTCCAAGCGGCCGGTGCTCTACGTCGGCGGCGGGATCGTGCGCTCGGGCGCATCGGAGGAACTCCTGCAGTTGGCCGAATTGACCGGCATCCCCGTGGTCACCACCCTTATGGCCCGCGGCGCCTTCCCGGACAGTCACCAGCAGAACCTCGGGATGCCGGGGATGCACGGCACCGTTCCTGCGGTGGGTGCGCTGCAGAAGGCCGACCTGCTGATCGCGCTGGGCACACGGTTCGACGACCGGGTCACCGGAAAACTCGACTCGTTCGCCCCTGAGGCCAAGGTCATCCACGCCGACATCGACCCCGCCGAGATCGGCAAGAACCGGCATGCCGACGTCCCCATCGTGGGGGATGCCAAGGCCACGATCGCGGCCCTCATCGACGCGATGCGCTCACGCAAGGACGACATCGACATCGACGAGTGGTGGGCCACGCTCAACGGCTGGCGGGAGCGCTTCCCGCGCGGCTACGAGGAGCACCCGGAC
>JALOLM010000152.1 GCA_025455985.1 Candidatus Nanopelagicales bacterium
GTTGGTCACCGCCGCCATCCTGGTCGCCGTCTGGGAGTTGTACAACGCGTTCCTGCACAACGACATCAAGTTGGCCCGCAGCCCCCTGTACATCGTCGCCCTCGTCGGTCCGACGCTGGCGTACCTGTTCGGTGTCGAAGCGCACATGGTCGTGTTCGGGACCTTCGTGGTCGTGGCGCTGGCCTGGCGCATCCGACGGGGTACCGAGGGCTTCGTCAAAGATGCGACCGGCTCGCTGTTCGTAGGCTTCTACCTGCCATTCATGGTCGGGTTCGTGATGCTGATGCTGCGCGAGGACGACGGTGTCGCCCGGATCGTGGCCTTCATCGCGATCACCGTGTGCAACGACATCGGCGGCTACTTCGCGGGCGTCCTCTTCGGCAAGCACCCGATCGCAGCCCAGGTCAGCCCCAAGAAGTCCTGGGAGGGCTTCGCCGGGTCGGTGGTGTTCTCCGTCGCGGTGGCGGTCCCGCTGTTCGCTATCGCGTTCGGCGCGCCGTGGTGGCAGGCGGTGATCTTCGGCATGATCATGCCAGTGACCGCGACCGCCGGCGACTTCATCGAGTCGGCCATCAAACGCGACCTCGACGTCAAGGACATGTCCAACATCCTCCCCGGCCATGGCGGGCTCATGGACCGGCTCGACTCCCTCATCCCCAACGCCTTCGTGGCTTGGGCACTGCTGGGCCTGTTCATCACATGACCTCGCTGCCTTTGGTCATGCAGGCGCCACGAAGAGGTAAGCCGCCGCAACACCTGCTCGACCTGGACCTGGCCGCCCGCAAGCAGGCGGTCACCGAACTGGGCAGTTCGGCCTTCCGCGCCGCGCAGTTGAGCCGGCAGGTCTTGGTGCGCCACGTCGACTCCGTCGAGCAGTGCACCGACCTTGGGCAGGACGATCGTGAACGGCTGGCCCCGCTACTGCCCACGCTGCTGACGCCGGCCAAGGTCCTGACCTGCGACGGCGATGCCACCCGCAAGACGCTCTGGCGGCTGCACGACGGATCACTGGTCGAGTCCGTGCTGATGCGCTACCCGAAGAGGGTCACGCTGTGTCTGTCGTCCCAGGCAGGGTGCGGAATGGCCTGCCCCTTCTGCGCCACCGGCCAGGGTGGCCTGCAGCGTAACCTGAGCACCGCGGAGATCCTCGAGCAGGTGAGGGTGGCTGCCCGAGATGCGCAGTCGGGGGTTCTCGGCAGGCAGAGCCGACTGTCCAACATCGTGTTCATGGGAATGGGTGAACCACTGGCCAACTACAACACCGTGGTCACCGCAGTCCGCCGGATGATCGCCGAACCGCCGGAAGGTTTCGGCATGAGCGCGCGCGGGATCACGGTGTCCACCGTCGGGCTGGTGCCGCAGATCCGCAAGCTTTCCGCGGAGGGCTTGCCGGTCACGTTGGCGCTGTCGCTGCATGCTCCCGACGACGAGTTGCGCAACACGTTGGTGCCGATCAACACCCGCTGGGATGTGGCGGAGGTGTTGGACTCGGTGTGGGAGTACGCCGATCGCACCCGGCGCCGGGTCAGTATCGAATACGCCCTGATCCGCGACATCAACGACCAGGACTGGCGAGCCGACCTGCTCGGCGATCTGTTGCGTGGACGGCTGGCCCACGTCAACGTCATCCCGCTGAATCCCACGCCGGGGTCGAAGTGGACGGCCTCGACCCGTGAGCAGGAGGACTCCTTCGTCCAGCACTTGCGCGACAAGGGGGTGGCGGTGACCGTGCGCGACACCCGCGGCCGGGAGATCGACGGGGCGTGCGGGCAACTGGCGGCCACGGAGTTGTGATGCGCGATCTGGTGATTCTGGGCAGCACGGGGTCGATCGGGACCCAGGCCCTGGACGTCGTGGCGCGCAACCCCGGGCGCTTCCGGGTGGTCGGGTTGGCGGCAGGTGGCTCCGACCCGGCGCTATTGCGTCAGCAGGTCGAGGCTTTCGGTGTCGAGCACGTCGCGGTGGCCGACGAATCAGCGGCCGAACCGCTGGCGGGGACCTCGGCACGGATCCACGCCGGTCCCGAGGCTGCCGCTGAGGTCGCCGGGTTGGGGGTTCACACCGTCCTCAACGGCATCACCGGTGCGGTCGGGCTCGGCCCCACACTCGCCGCGTTGACGGCGGGCAGTGTCCTGGCACTGGCCAACAAGGAGTCGCTGATCATCGGCGGGGAACTGGTGACCTCAGCCGCCCGGCCCGGCCAGATCGTGCCCGTGGACAGTGAGCACTCGGCAATGGCCCAGTGCCTACGGTCGGGGCAACCCGACGAGGTGCGCAAGTTGATCCTCACGGCCAGCGGTGGGCCTTTCCGCGGACGCACACGGGCGGAGTTGGCCGACGTGAGTGTCGAGGAAGCACTGGCACACCCGACCTGGGACATGGGTCCGGTGGTCACGATCAATTCGGCCACCCTGATGAACAAGGGCCTGGAACTGATTGAGGCGCACCTGCTGTTCGACATCCCGCTGGATCGCATCGAGGTGGTGGTCCACCCGCAGTCGATTGTGCATTCGATGGTCGAGTTCTTCGATGGCAGCACAATTGCGCAGGCCAGCCCACCGGACATGCGCCTGCCTATTGCCTTGGGGATCGGCTGGCCGGATCGGGTCGAAGACGCGGCCCCGGCGTGCGACTGGTCCACGGCAGCGACCTGGGAGTTCTTCCCTTTGGACGACGAGGCGTTCCCGGCTGTGGGGCTGGCCGCGCTCGCCGCGCGTCATGGCGGGGTCGCTCCGGCGGTGCTGAACGCGGCCAACGAAGAGGCGGTCGAGGCATTCCGTACCGGCCGCCTCGGATTCCTGGGAATCAGCGATCTCGTAGGGCGAACACTCAAGGAGGCGATCCCCTCTGGCGCGCCGGCAGGGAACCGGGTGACACTGGAAGACGTCATGGAAGCAGACACTCGGGCACGAGCACGGGTGCGCGACTTGATCGAGGGGATCCGATGACGCTGGTTGGGATTGTGGCGCTGATACTGGCGTTGGCAGTCTCGATCGCCCTGCACGAACTCGGGCACATGGTCCCGGCCAAGAAGTTCGGGGTCAAGGTCACCCAGTACATGATCGGCTTCGGCCCGACCCTGTGGTCGCGCAAGAAGGGCGACACGGAGTACGGCGTCAAGGGTGTTCCCATGGGTGGCTACATCCGGATGATCGGCATGTTCCCGCCAGGTCCCGATGGCGAGGTGAAGGCCAGCAGCACCGGACGGCTGGGCACGCTCATCGAACAGGCCCGCGCGGAGTCGGCCGCGGAGATCATGGCCCCGGGCGATGAGAAGCGCACTTTCTACAACTTGAGCGTTCCGAAGAAACTCGTCGTGATGCTCGGTGGGCCGGTGATGAACCTGCTGCTGGCGATTGTGCTCTTCTCGATCGTCTACGCCGCTTTCGGCACGCCCACCCCGAGCACGACGGTCAACACCGTGACAGCGTGCGTCCCGAGCGTCGCCGACCCCGAGGGTACCTGTGCGGCAGGCTCCGGCACCCCCACCGGAGCGGCTGCGGCGGGCCTGGAGCCCGGTGACCAGATCGTGGCCTGGGACGCTGTCCCGGTGGCAGACTGGCCGACCTTGAGTCAGGCCATCCGAGAGTCGAACGGCGGTACCCACGAGGTCACAGTGGTTCGGGCGGGGCAGGAATTGACCCTGGACGTCCCGCTTTCGACCATCGACGGAGCCCTGCTGGGCGAGGAGGCCGCTCCTCGTGGCTTCTTGGGGGTCTCGCCGGTTGTGGAGTTGCAGCCCATCCCGATCACGGCAGTGCCTGGTCAGATGTGGGACATCACCGTGCGGTCAGCGTCGGCGTTGGTGAGTTTCCCCGCGAAGATGGTCGGTCTGACCGAAGCTGCCTTCACCGACCAGCCGCGCGACCCGGAGGGGCCGGTCGGGGTCGTGGGGGTGTCCCGGATCAGCGGTGAGGTGGCTTCCGCCGATGCTCCGCCGAGTTGGCGGATCGCCCAGTTCTTGGCCATCGTCGCGTCCTTGAACCTGTTCTTGTTCTTGTTCAACCTGCTGCCGATCCTGCCGCTGGACGGCGGTCATGTCGCCGGGGCTTTGTATGAAGGCGGACGTCGCCAGGTGGCGAGATGGCGCGGCCGGCCTGACCCGGGTCCGGTGGACGTCGCCCGGATGCTGCCGGTGGCCTACACCGTCGCCCTCGTGCTGATCACGATGAGCGTGATCATCTTGTGGGCGGACATTGTCAAACCCATCCGTTTGGGCTGAGTGCCGCGTTGGGTGGGGTTCGTGCAGTTGGTTGACGTTCGTCGGCCGCTGAGCGTCAACCAACTACCTGAGCGTCAACCAACGCCGTGCCCGGGGCGGTCGCGGCGGCCCTGACATGAGGGATACTTGAAACATGACCATTTCGTTGGGAATGCCCGAGGGACCGCCGCCAGTTCTGGCCGACCGGAGGGTCACGCGCAAGATCACCTTGCGCCACCCGCACCACCCAGTCGAGGTCGGTGGCGACGCGCCGGTCAGCGTGCAGTCGATGACGACCACCGTGACCGCGGACGTGAACGCCACGCTGCAGCAGATCGCCGAGTTGACGACCGCCGGTTGCCAGGTGGTTCGGGTCGCCGTCCCGAGCCAGGACGACGCCGAAGCGCTGCCCATCATCGCCAAGAAGGCTGACATCCCCGTCATCGCCGACATCCACTTCCAGCCCAAGTACGTGTTCGCCGCCATCGACGCCGGGTGCGCCGGGGTGCGGGTCAACCCGGGCAACATCAAGGCGTTCGACGACAAGGTCGGCGAGATCGCGAAAGCCGCCGGGGATGCCGGAACCCCGATCCGGATCGGGGTCAACGCCGGTTCGTTGGACAAGCGGTTGCTGGAGAAGTACGGCAAAGCTACGCCTGCCGCGCTTGTGGAGAGCGCGCTGTGGGAGGCCTCGCTGTTCGAGGAGCACGGATTCCGTGACATCAAAATCTCGGTGAAGCACCACGATCCCGTCGTGATGGTGCAGGCCTACCGGCAACTCGCCGCCGCCTGCGATTACCCGTTGCACCTCGGCGTCACCGAGGCGGGGCCGGCGTTCCAGGGGACGGTGAAGTCCGCGGTGGCGTTCGGGGCGCTGCTCTCCGAGGGGATCGGCGACACGATCCGCGTCTCGTTGTCAGCACCGCCCGTCGAGGAGGTCAAGGTCGGTCTGCAGATCCTGGAGTCGCTCAACCTGCGCCAGCGGGGTCTTGAGATCGTCTCGTGTCCCAGTTGTGGGCGCGCGCAGGTCGACGTCTACACCCTGGCCGAGCAGGTGACGGCCGGGCTTGAGGGCTTGGAGGTTCCGTTGCGCGTGGCCGTGATGGGCTGCGTCGTCAACGGCCCCGGCGAGGCCCGCGAGGCGGATCTGGGAGTGGCCAGCGGCAATGGCAAGGGCCAGATCTTCGTCAAGGGCGAGGTCATCAAGACCGTCCCGGAGGCCGCGATCGTCGAGACGCTTATTGAAGAGGCGATGCGGCTGGCCGAGGCGATGGAGGAGTCCGGCGAGCCGAGCGTCTCAGTCGGGTGACCGGTTCGGTCCGTCTGCTCACCGGCGCCGACGCTCCCGCGTTGCGGGCGCTGCTGGCCACCGATCCCGTCTCATACGCGATGGTCGGCGAACGGTTACAGTCGATCGGCCTGGGCACGACGCTCGGCGCGGAGGTCTGGGGCTGGTTCGAAGGCGATCAGTTGCGTTCGGCGATGTACTTGGGGGCGAACGTCGTCCCCATCGGCGCAGTTGGACCCGCGGTGGAAGGTTTCGCCGCTCGCGCCCGAGTGGTAACCCGCCGGTGTTCCTCCATTGTCGGCCCGGCGCCGGCAGTGCTCGCGTTCTACGACCTGGTCGCCGAATCGTGGGGGCCACCCGACCCGCGGGTGCGCCAGGCGACGTTGGATGACTTGGAGTTGCTCTTTCCCGCCTGTGTGGCGATGTTCACCGAGGAGCTCGGGATCAGTCCCTTGGTGCCCGACGGCGGGTCGGCCTACCGTCGGCGGGTGGCCAC
>JALOLM010000153.1 GCA_025455985.1 Candidatus Nanopelagicales bacterium
GACCCACCCCCGTGGCGGTCACGACCCACGCTGTGGAACACGTTCGGGCAGTAGCCCACTCCCCTGTCGCACTCGCACCGCCTGTTGGGCCCTTGGGCTACCGGCGCACCTCTTGCCTGCTGGCCCTTCGGCTACCGGCGCCGCTCTCGCCTGTTGGGCCTCGCCACCGGCACCTCACGGCCGCGACGACTTCCGTCGCGGCCTCACCGATGAATGGAAGGAACACCATGTCCACCTACGACGTCACCGTCTCCGGCCCATCGCCTCGCATGGCGATGCTGGCCACCCTGATCCACAAGATGGCTGCCACTGGGCACACCGCCTGGACCGCAGCTGGCAACCTCATCACCAGTGCCGCACGGCAGGGGCGCACCCTGGCCCACACCACCCTCGCGATCATCGGCAGCCCCGCCGGCTACCACGTGGCCCTCACCGGCATCCGCACCGCGATCACCAGCATCTGGCACGGCCTGAAGGTCACCGCCACCTGGGCCACTCGGACCGGTGGAAAGGCCACCGGCAAGGCGATCGGTCTCATCGGCATGGCCAGCCCTGCGCTGGCGCTGCGCCTGACCAGGGCGACCACGGCCCTCAGCCGACCGATCGTCGGTGCGGCTCGCACGGCCACGGTGTCGGTGGAGACCGCCGGTGGGTTGATCTGGATGCTCGCCACCACGGACCTGGTCAGGACGTGCACCACCCGTGCCGCCCTCGCAGCGGTCACGCTGATCGGCATTCATGCCCACACCCAAGGCACGTTGGCGGCGAGGATCGTCCAGGCACTTCCGTGGACGATGGACGCGATCATCACCCTTACCAACCCAACCAGGGCCCTGGCCTTCGTGGCCGGCACAATGGTGATCGCCATGGGGGTGGCCGCCGCGCGACTGGCTCGTCAGATCCGTCAACCTGAACCGCCCACGGCCACAGCTGCTGCGGCAGCGGTTCCCACCGCCGAGGATGCTCAAGCGGAGATCGTGGTGCTCACCGACCTGGCCGTCATCGCCGGCAAGGTCAACCTCGAAGTCCAGCGCGACGGATCCGTGGTCGTCACAGGCATCCCCGAAACGGTCCCCCCAGACCTCGGGCAGGCCGTCGCCGAGATCGCCCTTGACGCCGCCATGCGCCAGGTCCGGCGCACCCTGCCGGTACGGCCGGTGCCCAGCAGGGATGACCGCCGGCTGTTCACCAAAGCTGCCCGCGACGCCATCCGCGCCGAGGCCGCGCAACGCAAGGGACACGCGGCCTGAGTCGACGGTCAGGGGCCAGCCTTCGGGCTGGCCCCTGAGGTCCTTTCGTCGTTCTGGGTGGGCTGACGGGCTACTTCCAGTCGACTGCCATGTACTGGTCTGCGCTCCTGGCGAAGATCAGCTTGCCGTCGCCGCTGATCACCGATCCTTTGAACCATGACAACTCGGTGGTGACTCGGTCCGGTGGGTATCCGTGGCGGCGCATGATTCTTCCGATGTCTGTGGTCTTGCCCGTCCGGCGGTCGATGACTGCCGCGCGATTGCCGTAGACGACGTACCGGCCGCGCCAGGTCGCCTGGTCGAATGCGGAGAACAGCAGCGCGTCAGTGCCGTAGATGGTGTAGCGCCCCGGCAGCCTCGTCGTCGTCCGGGTGGCGATCCTGTACGCCCCGACCTTGCCGCCGGTGCGGTCCCTGGTCCCGACCTTGTGGACACCTATGCGCATGAACAGGGTCTTGCCGTCGCGGGTCATGCTTCCCTGACCCTTCACCCTCCGCGAGGCCTTGTCACTCGTGGGGAACACCAGGGTGTCGGCGTAGTAGGCGGCGCGAGGATTCACACCGTCTGTGAAGAGCGTTCCGCGCAGGTGTAGGACCTTGCCGTCATAGGAGATCTCAGGTGCCGTCACCACCAAGTCGCGGCCCGATCCCACCGGGCCGCCGGCCGCACACGCCTCCGGGCGCCTGGTCAGCGAGCCAGTCGACAGATTCTTGACGTAGAGCGTGAAGGAATCCGGGGCGTCGTAGTTGGCGCAGAACGCCGCCAACGTTCCATCGCGGGTCACTGACGCCGCCGACACCCAGATGCCCGGATTGTCGTTCGCGTCGGGTTCGTCGGTGACCCTACCGGTCCACGCCGGAACCAAAGGACTGCCGGCGGAATCCGCGTCCACCCGCGCCCGGGCGCCAGTAGACGTGTTCGTTAGGAAGGTCCCGAGTCGCTGCCAACCCTCCGCGTTCGTCCACTCCGTTGTGAGCCTGAGCACCGGGTTATCCCGAACGAACTCAACGTCGCTGTACGTGGTGACTGGTGACACCGGCCACGGCATCTCGGTGCGCTGGCCTGTGCTCCGATCAAGGAGCACCGGGATAGGCGTGCCGGGTGACCCAGTGCCGCCAAGCACCCAACGACCCGTGTGAGACACCTCCGATACCCCACTCAGCCCAGTTGCCTGGACCGACGTCCTCGAAGCGGCTGCCACCGCCTCGGGTGCGACGACCGGCCACAGGTCACCTGCAGCGAGCAGCCCCAGCATCACCGTCAGCCCGAGGATCGGCAGCCTCCTCGTGGATCTCATGATTCCTCCTCCCGCCCACCCGCGGCCTAGCACCAAGTTCGGCCGCGCCTACTTCTTCAGGTACACCTCGGCTGACAGGACGCCCTGATAGCCGTACTTTGGGTTGACCCACACTCGGTAAGTGCCCTTCTTCAGGTTGAGCGTGCGGGTCTCCTTGGAGCCCTTGGTCTTGTCGGTCTTCAACGGCTTCCAAGAACCGTCGGTCCTCTTGAGTTGGACCTGGAACCTCCAGTACCCGCGTCCCTTGTTCGGGTTGACATCGACGTACAACTTGGACTTGCCACTCTTGGCCTTGACCTTCACCGCCGCTACCGGCATCGGACACCCACCGTTTGCGATCGTCCCCGGGACTCCGACACATGCATCTTGGCTATCGATCACGCCATCGGCATCCGAGTCGGGTGGTCCTGGCACTGTCTGCACCGCACTGGATGACGGAGCCGACGAAGTCGACCCAAGGAACGCAGCGCGATATGAGCTTCCGGCGGGCAGCGGTGGAGAGACCTCGATGCTGAAGGACCCGAGTTGATCGGTGTAGCCGGTGTTCGCGGTGACCCACACGGCACCCTGCTGCACCTCGAGCGCCATGTGCGAGTTCTGCCTGACGCCGACATCGCCAAGAGTCCTCGAATGCGCGATCACACGCCCCTCAACGACCAGCGAGTTCTCGCCTGACTGGGTCGTGGTCAGCAAGGTGGTCGTGGCCATGGGCGCGGATGTGTAGGTCGTGGCGAACGTGGCTGTGTAATCCACGAGCGTGTCGTCCGCTGTGATCTCTATCTCGCCAGCGACGTTGTAGACGCCATTCGGATCGAGGTTCGGACAGTGGAAGAAGCCGTCATCGACGACAGTGCCCGCTGAATTGCCGTATGCGTACATCGAGGAACTCACCGTTCCGGAACCGGAAAGCCGCGCATCAGCGCCCACACTCCAGTGGAATATGTTCGTACCTTGCACCGACACGGTCACCGGCAGGAACTGGCAGTCATGTCCCGTCCAGACGAAGTCGGGCACCGTGACAGTGACCGTCCAGGTTCTGATCTGAACCGATACCATGCCCAAGTTCGGCGTCACCGATGCAGAGGGAACCGACGCCGGTGACGTGCCCGCCACGTTCTCGGCGTAGACCACGAAGGTGTACGAGGTCCCGTTGGTCAACCCAGTGACTGTGCAGGAGGTTGAACCCGTGGTCGTGCACCGCGATGTCCCCGGCGAGGAGACCACTGAGTAGCCGGTAATGGGCGCACCGCCGTTGCTGGCCGGCGCCGGCCACGAAACGGTCGCTGAATTGCTTAGGGCCTGAGCCGTCACACCTGCCGGAGCCCCTGGAACGGTCCGCGGCGTCACCGCAGGTGACGGCACCGAAGGGACCGAGGTTCCGACCGCGTTGGTGGCCGTCACCGTGAACGCGTACGAAGTCCCGTTGGTGAGCCCGGACACGGTGCACGTCGTCGCCCCTGACGTCGAGCACGTCCTCCCGCCAGCTGACGAGGTCGCCGTGTAGCCCGTGATCGGTGACCCGCCATCATCCGGCGCCAACCACGACACCGTCGCCGCTCCATCCCCCGGCACTGCAGACACCGACGGCGGCGGATTCGGTACCTGAACTGGAGCACCACCGGTCATGGTGAAGGTGGCGTGGCTGTCCACGAATGGGGTCTGGTTCCCGATCGTGTCCGAGGCCTGGATCCGCACCTTGTACGTCCCGTCGGGTGCAGCAGCCGGGACCATGCAAGTCTGGCGGTACACACCATCAGTTGCGCTGCCCGAGTCCCGCTGGGCCATCAGGCCGCTGCAGCCGGTCAGGGATGAACCGGTGGGACCAGTGATCCACGCAGTCGCGGAACTGACCCCGGTCTCGTCGGTCAACCTCCACGTCACCGTCAACTGCTCACCAGCCACGACCGACCCCGGGACCGTCACCTCAGACACCACCGGCCCAGCCGCATCCCCGGCAGCGCTTGCCGGTGGTCCGACTGCCACCAGTCCCGGTATCAATAGCAGCGCGAACAGGACGGGGAACATGTGCCGGACGGTCTTCATCGCATCCCTTGTCGCCAGGGTGAGGCTCGCCACGCTCGCGCACCGATCGTGTGGGTCCCACGCCCAATGCTTCAGCGGTACTCCGCCCCGCCCGCATCAGGAAGAGGCTTAGGTCCCTCGGACCGGAGCCTCCCGTCGTTGGACGACTGTGACGCGGATCGTCAGACGGACCACACCCAGGGCTCCGCTCATCGGTAATCCAATCCGATCGCTCGCCGGTGAATCCCCGACTTTCCGTCCCGGCTGCAGAAGAGGTCGTCGACGAGTTCAACCTCGGCATGTTCAACAAGTGCCAGGTCTCGCTCAATCAGATCGCCGTAGGGCTCGAGGACATCGCCGCCGAGCGCTGCTCACACTCCGACAACTACCCGCCCGATCGGATCGTCGGCATCAAGGCCAAGCCGGCTCCTCTACTTTGAGCGTGGTCGGGGTGTTCACGCCGCGTTACTGACGGTTGCGGCGAGCAGGATGCGTGCCCGGTAGTTGCGGTGGTTGACGTAGCCGCGGCCAGCTCGCTTGATGTCCTTCGCGTTCTGGTTCGCCGCCTCGGTCCGGGCGTTCGTCACCCGGGTGAGGCAGCCGGTGCGGATCTCGGTCTTCCACGCTCTCAGGGTCTTGAACAGGGCAGCGGGTTCGGGCAGGTCAGTGGCCCGCACCGCGGTCTCGAGCCGGTCCCACTCGGCATCGAAGTCCTCGCTGGTGCAAGTGGCGAGCAACTGGACGGTGTTCTCCTTGATCGCCCAGACGACCGCCAACTCGTCGTCTGTGGCCAAGATCTGATCCAGTCTCGAGCGTTGGGCGTTGGGCGATGGACAGGTGGGCGTGCTTGTCTGTGAGCAGGGCGCGGTACTTCCATGCCGGGTCCACGATCCGTCCGCGGCGGGCGTGCAGCTCCCAGGAGCGACGCCGCCCGCACCTGGGTGACCATGTGGTTGGCGCGGGTCAACACATGCCCGTGGTCGGCCACGATCGCCGGTGCTCGCGACTTCGTTCATGTCGGGCGCGGACACGTCCCGGCGCTGGGGGCTTTGCGTCAACCCATCCAGCGGGCCGCAAGCCACTCACCGCCCCACCCTACGAGGACTACCCTGCCGTCACCGGAGATCTTGGCAGGGACCAAGCTGTTCGGCACGATGTAGCTGGATCCGAGCTGCAACGGGATGCCGGCGGCGGTCAGGACGGCAGTCAGATCGACCGACAGTCCACTGGCCCGGTCGTAGACCCCGATGAGCCCGACCCCTCCGCATCACGGAACTCGTCGCCGGGCTGCTTCAGTTCCCAGCGCATAGGGTCACCGGAACCCAAAGGGGTCACTGCGCCGGTCGCGATGTCGTACCGCCCCCCGTCTGTCGAAGCGCCCGTCCCGCCCGAGCTGTAGTAGATCGAGCGACCGTCGTCGGTGAGCCACATCCCGGCGGCAGGAACTGCCACGTTCCGGACAATCTTGCGCCCAAGGAGCACATCAGCTCGGCCGCCCTCGTGCAGAATCATGACCGTACGCGCGCTCTCAGAGACGTGCACCGGATAGAACTCGAACGCCTCAGTGGTCAGGTGGCACCGCCCCTTGCGGATCGTGAGCTTCCTGGTCCTCATGTTCTTGATGTACAGGTCACCCCGGTCCGGGACCTTCAGGTTGGCGCAGAACGCGACGTAGCGACCATCGGGGGACATCTGGCCCGGCCCCCCGCTATCCTTCATCCCGAACGCGACCCCGGTGACGCTGATGTCCGGGCACTGGTCGGGGCGGCTCCACGTGGCCCGCAGCGGCTTGCCGGTTCGCGTCGCCGCCGCGAGGCGGGACTTCCTGGTAATGCGGTCGTACACCCATGGCCGTTGGTAGGTGCACCCATTCCGGGTATAGGACTTGGTGAAGTGCACGTACCGCCCGGTGCTCGACAGCGACTTGTACGAGTAGCGCGACCCGGACTTGAGTGTGCGCAGGGTCTTGCCCCGCACGATGTCGCGGATTACGTAGGGGCCGGACTCGGTGATCTTCCCCAACACGATAGTGCCGTTCTTCGACACATCGACCAGGGAGTGCATCCCGGTCGAGGTGAGCGTCGCGTCCTGGGGCGCGAGCGCCACGGAACCACCCTGCCCGATCGCCGCACCCGGGCTCAGCACCATCACCACGGTGGCGAGAACCGCCACGAGTCGCTTCATCGTCGGACCTCCAGACCTGCGCGCGGTCGCGCCCCTTCTGACGCTAGGCCCGACCCCGACGGCGATCCAGAGTCCAAGGACCCACGGCCCCCGGCGCGGGTCATTTCCAGGCGGGTGCGCAGCCGGGCCAGCGACA
>JALOLM010000154.1 GCA_025455985.1 Candidatus Nanopelagicales bacterium
CACGGCGGCCAAGGTCGGTGCTCGGCTGGCCGGGGGACTGCCCGAGGCCAAGGTTGTCGACGAGGCCATGTCCGACCGTGCGGTGCAGACGTTGACGACTTCGTTCGACGCGCGATTCGGCGGCTTCGGGGGAGCGCCGAAGTTCCCCCAGCCGATGGTGCACGAGTACCTGCTGCGCCGTTACGCGCGAACCGGTGACGCGGCGGCGCTGCAGATGGTGGAGACGACACTGACGCGGATGGCCACGGGCGGCATCTACGACCAACTCGCCGGAGGGTTTGCCCGCTATAGCGTCGACGCCCGATGGGTGGTGCCCCACTTCGAGAAGATGCTCTACGACAACGCCTTGCTGATGCGGGTCTACCTGCACTGGTGGCGGGCGACCGGCTCGGTGCTGGCCAGGCGGGTCGTGGAAGAGACGGCCGGCTTCCTGCTGACCGAAATGCTCACGCCGCAGGGGTGTTTCGCGGCGTCGTTGGACGCCGACTCCGAGGGTGCCGAGGGGACGTTCTACGTGTGGACGCCTGAGCAGGTTCGAGCCGCCGGAGGCGATCCCGACCTGCTTGGCGTGAGCGCCGAGGGCACGTTCGAGCACGGCTCCTCGGTGCTGCAATTGCCCCGTGAACCTGGTCATGACTGGCCGGGAGTGCGCGAGCGGATGCTCCGGGAGCGCGAGCGAAGGCAGCGGCCGGCGCGCGACGACAAGGTCGTGCTGGCCTGGAACGCCTGGGCTATCAGTGCGTTGGCCGAGGCGGGGGCACTCTTGGACCGGCCGGACTGGATCGATGCAGCGGTCCGCTGCCGCGACGCTCTGTGGGCGAACCACCTGCATGAAGGACGGCTCTACCGGGTCTCCCGCGACGGGGTGCGCGCGGATGCCCTGGCTGTTCTGGAGGACCATGCCGCGCTGGCCCTGGCTGAGTTCGCTCTCACCGGGGTGACGGGGGCTGATCCGGGTGCGGGACTTGAGCTGGTGGACGGGTTGGGGCCTGCGTTCCTCGACGAGGGCAGGGACTCGCTTGCCACGGATGTGCTGGCCACCGGTCCCGACGTCTTCGACAACGCCACGCCGTCTGGGTGGAGCCTGGCATCCGACGCGCTGTTGACCGCTTCTGCGATGACCGCGCGGATCGACCTGCGCGAGCGTGCCGAGCAGGTCCTCGGGCAGGCCGCGCATCTGGCTGGCCATCCGCAGTTCTGGGGCCACGGATTATCGGTGCTGGAGGCGCTGCTGGACGGTCCGCGCGAGATCGCGGTGATCGCCGAGCCCGGTTCGTTGTTGCACAGGGTTGCGCTTGCGGCCACGGCCCCGGGGGCGGTGGTGGCGTTGAGCGGGCCCTTGCTCGAAGGCCGTACCAAGGTGGCGGGGGAGGACACGGCGTACGTGTGCCGGGGGTTCGTGTGTGATGCCCCGACCACGGATCCTGAAGTGCTGGCCGCGCAGGTGGGTTCGGGCTCAGAGGGCTCGTGATTGCGCCGGTCCGAGCCAGTTCAGCATTGCAGTGTTGACCTGCTCGGGCGCTTCATTCTGCACGAAGTGACCGGCCTGCTCGATCAGCACGATCTTCGGTTCGTTGCCGTAGGCGATGGCGCGACGCAGCGACTGCGGTGAGATCGCCTCCAGTCCGATGAACTGGTCCTGCTGGCCCCAGATGATCAGGATCGGCAGCGCGATCGGTGGGAGCTTGCGGGCTGCCAGTGGGTGCCGAAGCGCCCCGCGGTACCAGTTCACCGGGCCACGGGCATCGGCAGGTGTTGCGAACGCCTCACGGTACGGCGCGAGATTCTCGTCGTTCCAGACGCTGCGGTTGTACGAACCGCCGACGATCGCGCTGGGCATGTGCTTGACGACGAACTTCTCGGGGATGCCCGGGATCTGGAAGAAGAACATGTACCAGGACTTCAGCATCTGCGACGGGTTGGTCATCAACTCGTGGGACAGCACTGCCGGCGGCGGGCAGTTCATGATGATCAAGCGGTCGACCCGTTCGGGGAACAGGTGGGCGACGGTCCACGCCGCCCCGCCTCCCCAGTCGTGGCCGACGACCACTGCCTTGTCCGCGCCCATCGCGTCGATCATCGACACGGCATCGGCGGCAAGGTCGGCGGTCGCGTACGAGCCGTCCTTGACCGAGCCCGCGTATCCTCGCTGGTTGGGAGCCAGGACGCGGTACCCGGCAGCGACCAAAGCCGGGATCTGGTTGTGCCAGGACACGTTCAACTCCGGGAAGCCATGGAGGAGCAGAACCAGAGGTCCGTCCTCCGGCCCCTCGATGATGGATTCGAAGTCGCCCCGGTCGGTGTGCAGCACGGTCATTGCCACATCCTCTCACCGACGACAGCAACACCCGGATACTCAGCCCGCCAGCGCTGCGGCCACCGCTGGGAGGACCTCCCCGATCGGCTCTCGAACCACGACATCGGCTTGCTCGTCGTACTGGGTCGGCGCGGCGTTGATGATCGCCAGGTGCCGTGACATTTCGGCCAGTCCTGCGGCCGGCAGCACGGCCAAGGTCGTGCCGATGGCCACCAGAAGATCGGCGGTGCGTGCCGCGTCGATGGCGGCGTTCAGGACTTCGGGGACGAGACTCTGGCCGAATGAGATGGTGGCCGTCTTGAGGATCCCGCCGCACAGCAGGCAGCGGGGGTCAGGTTCGTCGCGCTGCAGGGTCACTTGGGTGGGGGTGCGGTCGCCGCACGACAGGCACTCGATCTCCCAAATGCTTCCGTGCACCTCCACGACGTCACGCGATCCGGAGCGCTGGTGCAGGCCGTCGATGTTCTGAGTGATGATCGCCCCGAGCCGACCTGCCCGCTGCAGTTCGGTAAGTGCGATGTGCCCGGCGTTGGGTTCGGCGGTCCACGCGGGGTGCTGACGGCGGCCCTCCCATGCCCGCAGCCGTACCTCGGGGTCGTTGACGTAGGTCTCGATGTCGAACATTGCGGACGCGCTTGGGTTCTTGGTCCATAGCCCGTTCGGGCCGCGGAAGTCGGGGATTCCGCTGTCCGTACTGGTGCCGGCTCCGGTCAGCGTGCCCCAACGTACCCGCGTGTGTCGAGCGCGACTTCGCCGCAGTGAGCGAGGTTGCCGGTACTTGGGCATCTTGCGCGCAGTGGGCTTGCCGCGCTGACTCGCCACGGGAATCAGATGGGCGCGCGAAAGTGGCACCATCCGAAGCGCAGTTCAGGGGCTGTTGCTGAATTCTGGTCCGATCCCGTTCGCGTACTTTTCAGGTTGGACCGCAGGCCGAAACCCCCTTGATCAACCCGAAAGATACAGATTGGCGCCCGAAATGTCGTGAAGATGCTGAAATTGGCGTACCTATCAGGTTGATCAAGAGGGAGCGCCAACCCGATAAGTACGTGGTGTCCGGTGTACCGGCGGCACTACAGCCCGTGGCGGGCGGAATCGAAAACCGCGCGGCAGCCAGGTCGCGGGCACCCGACTCAATCCGTTCGCGGCTCCCGCCAGCGACTGACAATCCGCGCCGTGAGCAGCACCAAAGCCGCGCCCACACCACCGATGGTCAGCGTCGCCGCGCTCTCCCGGTCCGGCGAGAGACTCAGTGCGAACAGTTCTGACAACGCGGGGATGAACAGCACGAGCAGGAACGCCCCGATCATGGACCCGACGATCGCCGCGCGTATCAGGTTCATCGGCCGCGCCGACACGGCCAGCACTGTGACCGCCACGATGAACAGCGCCACCGTGGCGTCCACGCGCGCCTCGTCGACGTCCTTCAGGTTCAACGCCGCGTAGTAGGCGCTGAAGGCCGTCGCCGCGGCGATGAATCCGCTGGGGACGGCGAACACCATGACGCGACGGAAGAAACCCGGGCGGAAGCGCTCGGCATTGGGCATGAGAGCCAGGAAGAACCCCGGAATCCCGATCGTCAGCGCGCTGATCAGGGTCAGGTGCCGAGGCAGGAACGGGAAGGGCAACGCGGACAGGCCGGTGGCCAGGGAGATCAGCAGCGCATACATCGACTTGGTGAGGAACACGTCCGACACCCGCTCGATGTTGCCGAGGATGCGCCGGCCCTCGGCCACAACTGCCGGCAGGCTGGACCACTTGCTGTCCATCAGCACGATCTGGGCGACCGCCCGAGTGGCTGAGGATCCCGAACCCATGGCGATGCCGAGATCGGCGCGTTTGAGCGCGAGCACGTCGTTCACGCCGTCCCCGGTCATGGCCACGGTGTGCCCGTCACTGCGTAGGGCATCGACCATGTCCTGCTTCTGGTCCGGGTTGACTCGGCCGAAAACGCTGGCCTGCTCGACAGCCTCGACCGGGTCCTGCGAGCGAGCGTCCACAGGATGCTCGGCCCCGGGTACGCCCGCCCGCGCCGCAATAGCGCCAACGGTCGCGGCGTTGTCCCCCGAGATCACCTTCAGGCCCACGCCTTGTTCCAGGAAGTAGCTCACGGTCTGCGCGGCATCGGAGCGCAGTTGCTGGTCGATCACCACAAGCGCCTGCGGCGACACACTCGGCAGTGGCGCATCGGCACTCACGGGGCCCTGCGCCACAGCAAGTAGGAGTACTCGCGCGCCTGTGGCCGACCACCTCTCGGTGTTGACCGAAGGATCGATCACGTCCGGCGCACCGATCACGTACCAGTCGCCGCCGATGCGACCCGCCGACCACTTGCGGGCCGAGGAGAAGGGGATCGAAGTCTGCACGGCTGGTCCGCCGGTGTGCTCGCGGGCGATGGCAAGCATTGTGGGATTGGGGTGCTCTTCAGTGGCCGCCAGAGCCGCCAGTGCCGGGCCCGGATCGGTGGACGCCAGGTTCACCACCTCTTGGACCGACATCCCCGGCGCCGTGAGTGTGCCCGTCTTGTCCACGCACACGATGTCCACGCGGGCCAGGGTCTCGACCGCGGGCATGTCCTGCACCAGTGCTTGGCGCTGTGCCAGCCGCAGCGCGCCGACCGCCATCGCGATGCTGGTCAGCAGCACCAGCCCCTCGGGCACCATCGTGACCACGCCGGCGATGGCGCCGCGCACAGCCTCCTTGAACGTCTGGTCGGCCTGCAGTTGGCTGTACGTCAGCAGTGCGCCGATCGGGACCAGAGCGAAACTGATGTAGCGGATGAAACGGTTGATGGAGTCCCGCAACTCCGAACTGGTGCGCTGGAACTGGCGGGCCTGTTCGGTGAGTCTGCCGGCGAACGACTCCGCACCCACCCTGGTTACGCGGTAGGCCGCCGACCCCGACACGACGAACGACCCGGACATCAAGTCCTCGCCCACGTCCTTGGCCACAGGGTCGGCCTCGCCGGTCAGCAGGCTCTCATCGACCTCGAGACCCGCCGCCTGCAGCACCACACCGTCCACAGCGATCTGGTCACCCGCGGAGACCAGAACCAGGTCGTCGGTAACCAGTTCCCGCAGGCCGATGTCCACCTCGCGACCGTCGCGGACCACCACCGGACGGGCCTCGTTGAGCACGGACAGTTTCGCCAGGGCCCGTGCGCTGCGGTACTCCTGGATCGTTCCGATAAGCGTGTTGGCCACGATGACGAAACCGAACAGTGCGTCCTGCCATGGAGCCACCAAGATCATGGCGACCCACAGCGCCCCGATGAGCGCGTTGAACGGCGTGAAGATGTTGGCCGCCAGAATGCTGGCCAGGCTGCGGCTGCCGGTGTCGCGCACGTTGTTGACCTGGCCGGCGGCCGCGCGGCTGCGGACCTCGTCGGTCGTGAGTCCGGGGTAGGTCAAGGTCGTGTCGATCCCTCAACCGTAGCCGCAGCGCCGATCGAGTGGGTTCTGCGCGTGGCGCCGCACTGGCCGAAGATGACGTCGGCCGCGGGGCCCCGTTGAGCACGAGCGGCGGATTGGGCGGCGCTGTTTCGATATCCGCCGTTGACGGTGCCCCTGGGTGGTTGACGAACCACGAGCTCGCTGGTGGCGGCCGCGCACGAAACGCAAGGCTTTCAGCAAGGCGCGCAACGCCTTCGGGTCCGACTCCAAGAAGCGTGCGTGGACGGTGTACCGAGCGGTTGGAACGATGCGGTCGGGTGCCGCAGGCGGCGTATCCTGGAAGTGGTTCTGGGTGGCCCAGTCAGAACCGACCTGCGCCGGCTGACCCGGCCCCCCGGGGCTGTGACCCGGGAGGGGGTCCATGATGTCCGGTCGGCTGCAGTCCCTTGTCGGTGGTGTGATCTTCGCTATCGCGCTGCTGTTGTCCATGTTCATCCCCACCTCCGGATCAGGGGTCGCCAGGACGGCCAGCGACCACGAAGGATCCGCGGTTAGCGCGGTGGGGATGTACTACGGCGCCATCGCGCTGTCACGTGTCGACGGAGCGGTCGGATGGTCCTATGACTACAGGAGCAAGGCGGCAGCCGGAAAGGCGGCTCTGCGCGAGTGCAAGCAATCCTCGACCGTCCCCTGGTCGTGCCGGAAGATCGTGTGGGTGCGCAATGGCTGTGTGGCGCTGGCGGTCCGCTGGAACGACAACGGGACCATCGGGAGTTACGCCTGGGGCGTGGCGTCCAACAAGGCGTCGGCGTACCGCAAGGCGCTGAACAAGTGCGGCTACGGGTGCCAGCGCCGCGCATGGACGTGCACCACCCGGTGAGTCATTCCACGACGGCCGGGGTCGGGTGCTCCGAGCGGCTCAATAGCGCCATCGTGATCCCGGCGAGCACGAGGACGGCGCCGAAGATCTGGAACGCGCTGAGTCTCTCGTCGAACCACCACCAGCCGATCGCTGCGGCCCCTACAGGTTCCAACATCGCCAGGACGCTCACTGTGGTCGCCGGGATCCAGCGCATGGCAGCGGTCTCCGACGCGAACGGCACCACGGTGCCGAATGAGATGATCCACAGCAGGAATACGGCCATCGGGAGCACAGCGGCCGACGTGGTGACCACTTGCCCGTAGTCGATCTCCCACAGTGGCACGATCTGCTCGAAGAGTATTGACGCGGCCATCCAGCCGGCAGCAGCGATCGTGAAACCCCAGAAGCTCACCACGAACGGATCGTGTTCGGCCACGAGTCGCTCCCCGACGATGAAGTAGACCGCGAAGCACCACCCCGCAAGCAAGGCGCTGATCAGCCCGATCGGATCCAGGTCCTCGAACTGCGCGCCGGCCACGATCGCGAGCCCGATGAGAGTGATCGCCAGGGCCGGCCACAGGATGGGTCGGACTGCCTGCTTCTGTGCGAAACGGGCCCATAGCGCCACCCAGAGCGGGGCGAGGAACTCGATCAGGATGGCCAGCCCGATCGGGATACGAGCGATGGCCTCGAAGTAGAACGACTGCAATAGTCCGAGGCCAACGAGTCCGTACAACAGCAGCCTGGGCCAGTGGTTGCGCGGCATCGAAAGGCGCGCGCGCCGACCCGTGAGCATGACGATGAGCAGCAGCAGCGCGGCGGCGCCCAGTGCCCGCAACTCGGCCAGAGTCCATGCCCCGATGCCGTTGTCCAGCACGATGCGCGAGACGCCGGCGTTGATCGAGAAGCCGACCACCCCTACCAGGACCAGGGCGTAGCCGATGTTGGTGTGGCGGCGCATCGGTCAAGTATCGCTGCGCAGCCAGGCGGTCAGGACATCGCGGCAGGCCATCACCTCTTCGACGGACACCTCCTCGTCGTCGCTGTGGGCGAGGGCCGCATCGCCGGGTCCGTGCTGAACGGTCGGGATCCCCGCGGCGACTAGTTGCCGCAGGTCGGAGCCGTAGGTGGCCCCGAAGACCCGCGCCGGTGTGCCGGTGACGGCCTGATGGGCTGCCTCGAGCTGGAGCACCAGTGGGTGTGAGGTGTCGGTGCTGCCGGGCGCGAACCGGCCGCCGAACCACTCGACATGCGCGCCGGGCAGCGCCTGCTCGAAGGCATTCATCGCCTCGGGTATGGTCTCGTCGAGTCGCACGCCGTAGCGGCCCTCGATGCTCAGTTGTCCCATCACCGTCGACGGCCAATCGCCGCCCTCGATGCGCCCGATGCTGATGGGGTAGGCCAGGGGCCACGGGGCGAGGATGTCCGGGACCTCAGCGTTGCGTTCGGCCTCCAACGCCTGCAGTGTGCCGAGCACCTGCGGCAGCCCATCCAATGCGTTGTGCCCGTCCCAGCGCCGTGCGCCGTGCGCGCTGACCCCGGTCAGGGTGATCCGGAACGTCAACGAGCCGGCATTCGCCGGGATGATCGCCAGCGATGTGGGTTCCGGGATCACGCAGACCTTCGCGCGCAATCCGTGTTTGAGAGCCAGGAAGGTTCCGACCCCGCCGTCCTCCTCGCCGCTGACCGCGCAGATCGCCACGTCCCCGCCGGCTTCGCGGGCGGCGTACATCCCAGCGAGCAGGCCACTCTTCATGTCCACGGCGCCGCGGCCGACGATGTGGTCTTGCGTCAGCTTCGGCGCCGGGCCGCCCGGCACCACGTCTGTGTGCCCCAGGATCAGCCGATTTCCCTTGCTGGCCGGCGGCTTACCGATCACGCCGGTGACTGTGGATCTTTCGACCTCCATACCGGGGTAGTCGGGCTGCGTGCAGTGGACGTTGGGGTCGTCCACCCAGGTCTCCACGTCCCACCCCCAGGCGGTGAGCTTGTCCGCGACCCACTGTTGAGCCTGTTGCTCGCCGGGTGTGCCGCCGACGGAGGCGATGTCGAGCAGTTCGGCCAGATCGCGGAGCAGGGGTTCCACGGGTCCAGCCTGCCATTCGCCCCTCGGCGTACTTTTCGGGTTGGGGCACAGGCCGAAACCCTCTTGATCAACCTGAAAAGTACGGTTTGGCGCCCGAAATGCACCAAAGATGCAGAAATGGGCGTACCTTTCGGGTTGATCAAGGGGTAGCGCCAACCCCAAAAGTACGCAGATCGGCTTGCGCACCGGCCATCTGGTCGCCGGTTTGCCGCATCGCCTGTGGTGATGGCTGAACCGGTGGTGTTTTCCGGCGATCTAGTTGCCGGTTTCCCGCATCGCTTCCACCGTCCGACTTGACACACGCAACACTTTTCAGGAAACTGATGACAGCGAAGGGGAGTATCCACGACGCGGATGTCGACAATACGGCGCAAGCCCGGCACCCGC
>JALOLM010000155.1 GCA_025455985.1 Candidatus Nanopelagicales bacterium
CGGCATCCATCGCGTACATTCGACGCAACGGAAGGAGGAGTGATGGTCGTTCTTCGGCAAGTGGTCGGTGATGAACTTCGCCGGCGTCGTATGGATCAAGGCCGAACCCTGCGTGATGTGTCCACATCGGCGCGGGTGTCCCTCGGCTATCTCTCCGAGGTCGAGCGCGGGCAGAAAGAAGCCTCCAGCGAGTTGCTGGCTGCCATCTGCGGTGCCCTGGAGGTTCCGCTCAGCGAGGTAATGCGCTCCGTGAGCGACAACGTCGCGCGCGCCGGCAACTGAGCCGCTCCGGTTGTCCTGAACAACGACGCAATCAGCGAAGCCCCGACGGGGTCTGACGAAGCCCGGCTTCCACCAGCAATGGGACCCATGGTGAAGTGAGGGCCTCCTCGCCGTTGACCCGCTTGATTCCCAGCCGCCCTCTGCGCTTCCGAAGAGCCGTCACAAAGGCGTTCGCGCTCTCAGGGGAGGCGTCGGGCCATATGAGCAGTGAACGGCCCGATCCGTCGAGGTAGAAGTGGGGACCGTCGCCAGCCAGCAAGACAAGTGCCCCGGCTTTGCGCTGTGGGCGGCTGCCGGTGATGTCCGGCCACGGCATCGTCACGCCCAACGGGTTCGCAGGGTCGGTGGCAGCCAGTAGGACCGGTTCGGCACTGCGTTCCTGGCGCAGTTGTTCCAGCGCGAGACTGGATGCGAACTGCGCACCCCCGAGTCCGTCCACTGCGTAGACCTGCTGGCACGAGCCCGCCTCATCCATCCGGCGCAGGATCGCGAACAACGCATGGAACCCGCCCGGAACGCGCTCGTTGCCCACCACGGTGCGATCCACCAGACCGTACCGATCGAGCAGCGTCTGTGCCCAGATCAGCCCCCGGTCGGGCCGCTGGGGCCGGGCCACCGCTGACCACCTGCCGGGCATGGGCAGTTGCGGTCCGCGACGCCGGAGAGGACGGCTCTTACCTGGACGGAATCGGCGCAGTGGTTCCAACGAGTCGTTGGTGACCACCGATCGCCACACCAGCCCCCACAGCGCCTCCTCCAGGTCGTCGTGACTCACTGCGGGCAGGCGGGTGGTCAGGTCCCGGAAGAACCAGCCGCCCCCGCCGCCGATCACATCCCAGATCTGCTGCTCGGTCGGTGACAACTCCTCAAGATCAGGCGCCGGGAGCAGGTCTTCGAGTCCAGCAGGGACCATAGAGATCAGCGCGTCGCGGGCTCCCAATCGCCCGGCCCCGCACCATGTCAATTCCCCCGAGGCCGTCAGGCGGTCGATGTGATGGGTCTCGTACCCCACGACCCGCGAGGGCAAGAGGTCCTGTTCCCACACTGTGGCCGCCGCCACGTAACCGGCGAGTCGGCCGATCGCTGAGAGCAGCGCCGCCTCACCGGCGCGAGGTGCCGTCAGCCCTTGCCAGCGCGGCAGGAAGGAGCACAGCCGTGAGGTGGCGACCGGCTCTTGCGCTCCCCGCAACAGCGCCGCGGCGCGCCGACGGATCCTTTGCAGGACGTCGGGGTCGATCCACTGGCCGTGCTCGCTGGCCGCGGCGAACCGTCCCCATTTGAGCAGGCCCGCCTTCTTGCGTTCCTGTAGGAGTGACTCGGCTACGCGTTCGCCGAGCCCGAGGTGATGTGCCAGATCCTGAGAACTGAACGGCCCGTGCGTGCGGGCGTACCGGCTGACGAGGTCCCCGACCGGGTCTGCTGCGGGCTCGATGAATGCGAAGGGCACCTGTGCTGGGAGCACCACGCCGAGTGCGTCGCGCAGGCGGGACAGGTCCTCGACGGCCGCGACGACCTCCCGGCCGGCCACTCGCACCGGAAAGGCCCGCCGCGTCTGCAGCAGTTGGTCCACGAATTCGGGGGCCACGTCGTGGTCGGCGAGTTCCTCCTCGGTGTGGAAGCCCACGTGGCGCAGTAGATCCGCCAGATCATCGGCCGAACGGATGCGTCCGGGGTGGCGCCATTGCAGATCCGCCTCCACCTCGTCGATGGCCTGCTGCGGGATGATCGAGCGCAGATCGGCATCGGAGAGCAGTTCGGCCAGCAAGGCGTGGTCGAGTTCGAGGGCCGCTGCCTGCTGGCCCAGCGGGTTGTCGGCCTCGTACATGAACACCGAGACGTAGGAGAACATCTGGGTCTGTGCCATCGGGCTGGGACTCTGGGTCTCCACGACGTCGACCGCGATGAGGCCAGAGCGGAGACCCTGTAGAACCTCCCGGAGAGCAGGCACGTCGTAGGTGTCGTCCAGACATTCTCGGACCGCCTCCAGCACCATCGGGAAGCTCGGATATCGACCCGCCACCGCCAGCAGCTGTGCTGAACGTTGCCGCTGTTGCCACAAGGGTGTTCGCTTTCCCGGTGCGTTGCGGGTGAGCAGTAGCGCCCGGCTGGCACATTCCCGGAACTTCGCGGCGAACAGGGCGCTGGTCGTGATCTGTTCGCTCAGTGACCGTGTGAGTTCATCGGGATCGGGCACCAGTGCGTCCATCACCTCGTCCCACCACCGATCGTCCTGTTCGGTGTCGAGCAGGCGCAGGACCATCCCGTCGTCGGTGGCCATGACGTCGGCGTCAATACCGAGGCGTGCGCGGATGGCTGAGCCTGCCAACAGGGCCCACGGCGAGTTCACCCGCGCTCCCCAAGGTGCATGCACGACCACGCGCCAGTCGCCGATCTCATCGCGGAATCGCTCAACGAGCACCCGGCGGTCTCCTGGCAGGACTCCGGTCACCTGTTTCTGTTCGGTCAAGTAGGAGTGCAGGTTGTCCCGTGCGTAGGCGTCGAGTCCACACGCGGCGAGCCTCTGGTCGAGACCGGATTCCGTCTCACGCAGGAACTGCCCGATGGCTCGCCCCATCTCGTAGGCGCGACCCTGTGCGTCGGCGTGCCAGAAGGGGAGTTTCCCGGGTCGTCCGGGGGCCGGCGTGACCAGTACCCGGTCGAAGGTGATGTCCTCGATGCGCCACGACGACGCGCCCAACGAGATGACATCACCCACCCGGGATTCGTAGACCATCTCCTCGTCGAGTTCTCCCACCCGGCTGTCCTTGGTGCCCACGATGAAGACCGGGAACAGCCCGCGATCGGGGATCGTGCCTCCGGAGATGACGGCCGTGCGTTGGGCTCCGCGCCGTCCGGTGAGTGTGTCCGTAGCGCGATCCCAGTTGATCCGTGGACGCAATTGGGAGAAGTCGTCGGAGGGGTACTTGCCGCTGAGCATGTCCAGCACGGCGTCGTAGGCGCCACGCGGCAGGTCTGTGTAGCCGGCGGCGCGGGTGAGGAGGTCGTACAGTTCGTCCACCTGCCAGTCGTGCATCGCGACCATCGCCACGATCTGCTGGCTCAGCACGTCCAGCGGGTGCCGGGGGATCCGGGTCGGTTCGATCTGACCGAGTCCCATTCGCTCCACGGCCACCGCGGTGGCCAGCAGGTCTCCGCGGTGAGTCGGGTAGAACACCCCGCGGCTGACCGCGTCCAGCCGGTGGCCGGCCCGGCCAAGTCGCTGCAGGCCGGAAGCCACCGACGGCGGGCACCCGACCTGGACCATCAGGTCGATGCTTCCCATATCGATCCCGAGTTCGAGGCTGCTGGTGGCCACGACCGCCGGCAGCCGCCCGGACTTCAATTCGTCTTCGATGATCGAACGCTCGGATTTGCTGACCGAACCGTGATGGGCCCGTGCCACCACCTGTTCGCTGCCGCCGGCCACACCTGCCTGCGCCATCAGTTGTGCGGGCACGGCGTCCTCAGGGGTCTGGTCGGAGGCGAGTTCGTTCAGCCGGCTGGAAAGCCGTTCGCACACCCGCCGGGAGTTGGTGAAGACGATGGTGGAGGTGTGATCCTCGATCAGCGAGAGGATCGAGGTTTCCACCGCGGGCCAGATGGAGGCCCTGCGCGGCTGGCCATCGGCGGGCTCGTCGAAGACCGTCATATCGGCCAGCGGCACGGTGAGCTGCAGGTCGATGTCCTTCTTGAGATCGGGTTGCACGATTCGCACGGGAACGCCGGCATGCAGGTAGTGCGCGACGGTTTCCACGGGGGTGACCGTCGCGGACAGTCCGATCCTTTGCGGCCGCCGGCCGGTGAGCAGTTCGAGGCGCTGCAAAGAAAGGCTAAGGTGCGAGCCGCGTTTGGAGCCGGCCACCGAATGGATCTCGTCCACGATCACCGTCTGCACGTCACGCAGGAACTCGCCGGCCTTCGAGGTGAGCAGCAGGAACAACGACTCCGGCGTCGTGATGAGGATGTCCGGAGGGGTGCGGGCCATCCGGGCTCGTTCGGCGGTGGGGGTGTCGGAGGTTCGGATCGCGGTTCGCACTTGCGGCGGGGTCTGGCCCAGTGAGCGGGCCACCTGCTCGATACCTGCCAACGGTGCCCGGAGGTTTCTCTCAACATCGGCAGCGAGCGCGCGCAGTGGCGAGATGTACAGCACGCGGCAGCCGGTGCCCTGATGGGTGAAGAGGTCGTCCAGCGCCCAGAGGAATGCCGCGAGTGTCTTCCCTGAACCAGTGGGGGAGACCACCAGGGTGTCGTCGCCCGAGGCGATGGCCTCCCACGCCTGGACTTGGACCTCGGTGGGGGCTGTGAAGGCACTGCCGAACCAGGTGCTCGTCGCCGACGCGAAGCCGGGGTGCACTGCGGGCTCGGAGACGGTCACCGTGCCATTGTGCCGCGCGGGTCGAGCGGCGCCAGAGACTGCGATGGGTCAATGGCAGACTGGCCCGGTGCGTCTCACAGAGTTCTGGGCCCGCATGGAGCAGGTGCTGGGTCCTGGGTACTACGCCTCGTGGGCGCACGACCATGTGCTTGTGGAACTCGGCGGGCGCACGGTTGACCGGGCGCTGCGCGACGGTGAGGACGCCAAGGCGGTCTGGCGCGCGGTGGTGGCGAACCTCGGCCTGCCACCGACGTACCGCTGAGCGGTGCCGCGTGTCGGTTTCCACATCGAACACTCGTTCGGTAGTGTTGTCCACAGCAAACGCGTCACACACCGTGAATGTCGTACCACCCAGGTAGCGTCACCGTGAATGCCAACAGACGTCGGGTATCCGGCGCCCGACCCGGAAGGATCACCATGGCCCAGGACACGAAGAGCTCCTCGCCGCAGCGGGACAAGGCCCTCGAGCAGGCGCTGGCTCAGATCGACAAGCAGTTCGGCAAGGGTTCGGTGATGCGCCTCGGAGACGAGGGCCGGGCCCCCATCGAGGTGATCCCCACCGGATCGATCACCCTGGACCTCGCCCTCGGGATCGGCGGTCTGCCCAGAGGCCGGGTCGTGGAGATCTACGGCCCCGAGTCCAGCGGAAAGACCACGGTCGCCCTGCACGCGATCGCCAGTGCCCAGAAGGCCGGCGGGATCGCTGCGTTCATCGATGCTGAGCACGCTTTGGACCCCGAGTATGCGGCCAAACTCGGGGTCGACATCGACGCGCTGCTGGTGAGTCAGCCGGATACGGGTGAGCAGGCACTGGAGATCGCCGACATGCTCGTGCGTTCCAGCGCGATCGACATCATCGTCATCGACTCCGTGGCGGCCTTGGTGCCACGCGCGGAGATCGAAGGCGAGATGGGCGACAGCCACGTCGGTCTGCAGGCCCGGTTGATGAGTCAGGCGCTGCGTAAGATGACCGGCGCACTGAAGGGCACCGGGACCACGGCGATCTTCATCAACCAGTTGCGCGAGAAGATCGGCGTGATGTTCGGATCCCCGGAGACTACGACCGGCGGCCGGGCACTGAAGTTCTACTCCTCCATTCGCTTGGACGTGCGGCGCATCGAGAC
>JALOLM010000156.1 GCA_025455985.1 Candidatus Nanopelagicales bacterium
AAGAGATGTCCGCCATACCGCGAGCCTAAGTTGGCGACCATGAAGCGACTAGGTCTGCTTGGCGGGATGTCGTGGGAGTCCTCCATCGAGTACGAGCGGTGGATCAACCAGATCGTGCGTGATCGACTCGGCACAGTCGCCTCCGCGGACCTGATCATCAGGTCGTTCAACTTCGCCGACATCGAAGCCCTGCAGGAGGCCAACGCCTGGGACGAGGCCGGCGAGCTACTGGCCGATGCCGCCCGGTCGCTGGAACAGGCCGGCGCCGATGCGCTAGTGCTCTGCACGAACACCATGCACCGCGTGGCCGATCAGATCCAGGCAGCCGTGAGCGTCCCGCTCCTGCATATCGCCGACGCCACCGCCGAGGCCGCGCGCCGCCAGGGCTGTACATCGGTGGGCCTGCTCGGCACCCGCTACACGATGGAGCAGGACTTCTACATGGGGCGGCTGCGCAGCCTCGGTCTCGATGTCATCGTGCCCGACGAGCCCGACCGCACGACGGTCCACGAAGTCATCTACGCCGAACTCGTCCGCGGGATCATCGACTCGACGTCGAAGCAGAACTATCTGCAGGTGATCGACCGGCTTGTGGCTCGAGGTGCGCAGGGCATCATCGCCGGGTGCACCGAGATCGAGTTGCTCGTGACCGCGGAGGATCTGACGGTGCCCTACTTCCCCACCGCGCGGCTGCACGCCCGAGCGGCCGCCGAGTTCGCCTTGCGCTGACCGCTGTGGCACCCGGGCCAGGCTCTAGGTCCCGGCGTTGGTGAGCAGCTGAGCTTCGATGGCATCGGCTGCGGCGGGCGCTCCGCCGGCCCGCCGGAACCCCGCAGCGACCGCGTCGGCTCCGGCCTGGCAACTGCGGGCGCGCTCATAGGCCGAACGAATCCGCGCCGGCGAAACCTTGGATGCTGGCAACCGCACTCCGGCACCGGCCACCGCAACCCGGCGCGCCACCTCCGGCTGATCTCTTCCGAAGGGGACCGCGACCACGGGCACACCACGGCCCAATGCTTTCTGCGTCGCCCCCATCCCGGCATGCGTGATCGCGCAGACCGCCCGATCGAGCAACTGCCCGTGCGGTGCGAAGCGGACCACGTGGGCGTTGGCCGGGACGGTGAACGCAGCGGGGTCCCCGGAGGGAATCGTGGCGACGACGTGGACCGGTTCGTCGGCCAAGGCCTCGAGCGTGGCGGCGATCATCGCGCCGTCGTCCTGGAACTCCGAGGATGTTGTGACGAGCACGATCGGGTCGTCGATCTCAGTGAGCCAAGTCGGGGCTTCAACATCTGGTTCCCATTCACAAGGGCCGACCATGACCACGCTGTCTGGCCAATCGTGGCGTGCATATTCGAAGGGTTCGGCGGTCATGTACAGCAGAAGCGGGGGCCGCCGGAACTGGTCATCCAGATGCTGCAACGCGGGCAGCCCCAAGCCACCGCGGACGTCGTTGATACCGGGCAGCATCTTGCGCTCCAGCGTGCCGGACACCAGCGGGCGCAAGGCGGCATCTCGCAGCCGGCCGATCCAGTTGTGGGCCGGCTCAAGACCGGGACCGTACGGCGGCACGTCCGGGGATCGCAACGCCAAGGGGTACGGACAGAATGCCGACCACGTGCCGCCCCAGTCCTCCGCGGCGGCCATTGCACCCCACGCGTTGATGTCGACGATCACCGAGTCGGGCCTCACCCTCTGGATCGCCGCCTGCAGATCCGGGGCGTCGTACCGCGACCGGGCGACGAAAGCGCTCACCGCCGCCATACGCGCCTTCTGTGGCGTGCGGTGGCCGTAGTCAGCCAGTTCGATCGACTCGATCTGCGAGTCCACCGGCTCGGCGTGCAGGTCGAGCGCCCGAAGACCCGGCACCTCGTCGGCCAGCGTCCGTACGTGCACCTCGTGCCCTCGTGCGCGCAGTTGCAGCAGGACCGCCATGAGTGGATAGAGGTGGCCCCTGGCCGGTGACGTGTAGGCGAGGATGCGTGACATCAGGACTCCTTGGTAATCGAGGTGAGCATTTCCACGAGTGCGACCTGGGTCTGGCGACGCGACAGATCAGCGTCGAGCCGCAGCAGTTTCCAGGTGTAGACGTCACACAGGGCCGCGTACTGGGCCAGGCGACGACGGCGCACGCTCGCATGAAGCCCGGCCAGCTGAGGTGCGAACACCCGCTCACACCAGGCCCAATGCAGTTCCCGGCCCTGGACCACGACGACGTTCAGTGACGGCATAGTCGCCTCGGCGGCCATCAACCCCAGGACCCGGGACCCGTACTCCTCGTAGTGGTCGAGCAGTACGACAACCGCCCCCGGGATGTCTCCGGGCACCGCCTGATCGCGCTGACTGCCGACCCGGTCGGAGGCCCATCGGCTGGCTGCTGCGAACAGTTGCTCCTTGCCGCCGAAGCGCCGGATCACGGTCCTGACGGAAACCCCCGCCCTGGCAGCCACCTCGTCCAACGAGACATCCGGTGTCAACCGTTCCCAGAAGATCTCCGTGGCCGCCTCGAGGATCCGCTCGCCCGTGCGCTCGGCGGCATCCGCCCGCGCCGTCATGCGGTACGGACGCACCACGGCCTCAGATTTCATGTCATCAATAGTGACATGAATATTTCACATGCAGGAATGGTCCTTTCGGAGGATGTCGCCGATGCTCAATCCTCCGCCGCCAACTGCAAAGTGACGATCAGGTCGTCAACCATCTCCTCGGTCCTGGACAGCAAGTCGGAGGTGCTGCCACTGGCCAGCAGACTGACATGGTCTAGCGGACCCAGCGGAGACACTCCCGCCAACTGCCAGCAGCGGGACATCGGGTCATCCGACAACTCCCCCAATTCGCCGCCGGCCAGTCCGATCGCCTCGCGCACCTTCACCTCCACAGCGGTCGCCTGCGGCCACAGATCGTCATCCCAGCGAAGATCGTCCAGCGGCTCCACGTCGGCTCGTGGATAGGGCTGCTCGGCCGCCCACTGCGACACCTGGAAGCGCTGGGTACCGACCGCCACCAGACTCATGAAGCCCTCGTGGGCTTCGACCTCCACGACCCGCGCGACGGTGCCGACGTCGAAGCGCTGATCTCCACCGCCCACCTCGTGGCCGCGCTCGATCAGCACCACCCCGAACACCGGCGCCTCCTCGTCGAGCAGGTCACCGAGCATGCGCAGGTACCTGGGTTCGAACAGCCGCAGAGCCAGCGGCATGGCGGGGAACAGGACCGAACCCAGCGGGAACATCGGCAGAGCATCCACCCTTCCAGACAAGCACCGGCACGAGGGGACAGCAATCGCAGAATCGGGCGCGGTTGCTCTGCGTAGACAGATCAGCCCCCTAGGGCGACTTCTGCTCATCCAGCGCGAGTCCCCCGCACGCGCGGGGTAACTTCGGCAGAAATCGAGGGAGGGTGAGCCATGACGTCCGGAGGTGCCGCTCGCCCGTCATTGTGGCGCCCGAGCCTCTTCTCCCTGACCTGGCAGGGGTGCACCTGGATCGGGTGGGCGCTGGTCGTACTGTCGCTGTCCCAACTGGATCCCGAAGCGCTGAAAGCGATGGGTTTCCCCCTGTTGATGATCGGCGCAGTCATCGTCTTGAGCGAGTTGCGGCCGATCGTGATGAGCCGCCTCGTGGGCAACCCGGTGTCCATCTCGTTGGCCTTCGTCTTCGCCGCGCTCTATCTGTGGGGCCTCTACCCCGCGGTCGCGCTGCACGCCGGCGCGGTGCTGCTCTCGGAGCTGCTGCAGCGAAAACCGGCGTGGAAGTTCCTGTTCAACGTCGGTCAGGACGTCTGCAGTGTCACCGCCGCCTGGCTGGTCATGGTCGCCGCCGGCGTGACCCCCTCCCCCTGGACGCCGCAGACCGACATCTCAGGTCAGGACCTGTGGTGGATCATCCTCTCCTGGATCGTCTACCACCTGGTCAACCTCGCGCTGGTCTCCGGCCTGGCCCAGTACTACGGCCAGACCTGGTGGGAGTCCTTCTCCGATGAGTTCTGGTTCTACACGGTCTCTGTTCTGGCCGTCTTGGCGCTCTCCCCGCTGATCGCGATCGTCGCTGTGGCGCATCCCTATTCCTGGACATTGCTGCCGTTGTTGCTGCTTCCGCTGCTCGCGGTGCAGAAGGCCGCGCAGATGTCACGCGAACAGGAGCACCAGGCGCTGCACGACCCGCTGACGGGCTTACCCAACCGCCTGCTGCTCACCGACCGCATCGAGCAGGCTCTGGCTCGTTCGGGGCGCGAGGATGGCGACGTGGTCGTGATGTTCCTGGACCTGGATCTGTTCAAGGTCGTCAACGACAGCCTCGGGCACCATGCCGGCGACGCCCTCCTGGTCGACGTGGCGACCCGACTGCAGTCAGCCGTCCGCTCGGGAGACACGCTGGCCCGGTTCGGCGGAGACGAGTTCGTGATCGTCTGTGACGGCGTCGGCAGCGACGAGGTTGGCACGGTCACCTCCCGGATCACCAGGGCGCTGCACAACCCCTTCATGTCCGAGCAAAGGCACGTGAGCGTCACCGCCAGCATCGGGGTGGCTCTGGCGAATGCCCTCTCTGACCCAAGGACCCTTCTCCGCGATGCGGATGCGGCGATGTACCGGGCCAAAGCGCGCGGACGCAACCAGGTAGTGGTGTTCCACGAGGACATGCACAAGGAGGCCGACGACCGACTGCAGGACGCGGTCGGTCTGCGTCGCGCGCTGGATCACGACGAGTTCCGGGTCGTCTACCAACCCATCGTGGATATGGCCACCGGGGAGCCGGTCGGGATGGAGGCGTTGATCCGCTGGCAGGATCCTCATCGCGGCCCCCAGGAGCCTGGCGTCTTCATCCCCGCGGCCGAAGAGACCGGCTTGATCGTGCCGATGGGCTATTGGGTTCTGGACACGGCCCTGACGCAGATGCAGGCCTGGCGCCAAGAGATCCCGGGAGCCAAGGACTTCTTCGTCGCGGTGAACATCTCCGCACGACAACTGCTGGCCCGGGGGTTAGTGGAGCGGGTCGAACAGTCACTGCGGACATCCGGAATCCCGGCGTCCGCGGTGCAGTTGGAGATCACCGAGTCGGCGGTAATGAACGACCTGGAACCGATAGTCGACACGCTGGTGGCCCTGCGGGCGCTGGGCTTGAGTCTGGCGGTGGACGACTTCGGCACCGGCTACTCCTCCTTGGCCTATCTGAAACGACTGCCGGTCACCACGGTCAAGATCGATCGCTCGTTCGTCAGCGGGCTGGGTGCCCACGACGACGCCTTCGACCGTCCCATCGTGGACGCGATCATCAAGATGGCCCAGTCCCTGCGGTTGGAGGTGATCGCCGAGGGCGTCGAGGACACCAGCCAGCGCCAGGCCCTCATGCAGCTTGGCGCAGGCGTGGCGCAGGGCTACCTGTGGTCACGGCCGCTGCCCGCCGATCAACTCAGCGACTGGCTCACCGTCCGTCAGCCGACGCACTGACGACCCCCTGCGGCTACAGCGTCACCAGCAGTCCACCACGCGTCCGCTCGGGCTTGTGGGAGTCACCGTCAGCATCCGGGCGATCAACCCCCGGGTCTCCGCGGGGTCGATGACGTCGTCGATCTCGAACACTCTGGCGACGTTGAGCGCGCCGACGTGCTCGCGGTAGGCGTCTGTGGCTTCCTGGATCCGCGTGGCCCGCACATCCGGATCGGCGATCGCGTCGAGTTCCTTGCCCATCGCTAGGCGCACCGCCCCCTCTAGGCCCATCGGCCCCATATGCGCGGTGGGCCACGCGACCGTCATCACGGGCTCGTGAGTG
>JALOLM010000471.1 GCA_025455985.1 Candidatus Nanopelagicales bacterium
GTGGGATCGGCTCGGCTGTGGCGTGACCTTCGCCTCTGGGGGTGGGTGGCCAGGAGTGGGGGACTGGGGGTACGAGCCGAGAGGGGGCCGAGTTGCGATGCGTCGATGGTGGGTAGTGCTTGTGGGCGTGCTGGCCGTGGTGGTGGCCGGTTTGGCGGTGCCGACGGCGGCGGGTGCGGCCGCGCAGCATGGCGGTGATCGGATCATGGTTGCCTCCGCCACGTTCGCCGATCCGGCGGATTGGGGTCTGCTGCACGGGTAGGTGACATCTGATCTGTGGTGCCGTGGGGTGCCGCTGGGAGGATGTCTGTCGTGCCGAAGCCCTATCCGAGAGAGTTCCGCGACGATGTCGTGGCGGTCGCCCAGCGCCGTGAGCCGGGGGTGTCGATCAAGCAGATCGCCGATGACTTCGGGATCTCCGAGACGTGCCTGACCAACTGGCTGCGCCAGGCCGAGGTCGAGGCCGGTCGCCGGCCCGGGACCACGGCCACGGAATCCGCGGAGTTGCGGGAGCTGCGCAAGCGCAACCGGTTGCTGGAGCAGGAGAACGAGGTCCTGCGCCGGGCGGCGGCGTACCTGTCGCAGGCGAACCTTCCGGGAAAAGGCTCTACCCGCTCGTGAGCGAGCTGGCCGCGGACGGGATCCCCGTCGCGGTGACGTGTCGGGTGCTCAAGCTTGCTCGCCAGCCCTACTACCGGTGGCTGGCCAACCCGGTGACCCCAGCCGAGCTCGTCGAGGCGTACCGGGCGAACGCCCTGTTCGACGCCCATGGCGATGACCCGGAGTTCGGGTATCGGTTCCTGGTCGACGAGGCCGCCGACGCCGGGGAGGTGATGGCGGAGCGGACCGCGTGGCGGATCTGCTCGACCAACGGCTGGTTCTCGGCGTTCGACAAGAAGCTCAAGCGAGGCAAGGGGAAGAAGCCCGGCCCGCCGGTGCATGACGACCTGGTCCAGCGCGACTTCACCGCAGACGCGCCCAACCAGTTGTGGCTGGGCGACATCACCGAGCACCGCACGCTGGAGGGCAAGCTCTACCTCTGCGCGATCAAGGACGTGTTCTCCAACCGCATCGTCGGCTACTCGATCGACTCCCGGATGAAGTCCCGCATCGCGGTCAACGCCCTGAACAACGCCGTCGCGCGGCGTGGCGACGTGGCCGGCTGCGTGCTGCATACGGACCGTGGATCGCAATTTCGAAGCAGGAAGCACGTCCGCACTCTTGGCCGTCATTCCATGGTCGGATCCATGGGCCGCGTCGGCGCGGCCGGCGACAACGCGGCCATGGAGAGCTTCTTCAGCCTGCTGCAGAAGAACGTCCTCGACCGGCAGGTCTGGGCCACCCGCGAAGACCTGCGCATCGCGATCGTCACCTGGATCGAACGGACCTACCACCGCCGCCGTCGCCAGGCGACTCTCGGCCGGTTGACCCCGATCGAGTTCGAAACCATCATGACCACGCCAGCCACTCAGGCTGCGTGACCCTACGTGTCACCTGATCGTGCAGCAGACCCCTTCACCTGCGCGGTGCGCTCGGTGGGGACGGTGTGGTGCTGGGGCGACCACACGGCCAACTCAGACCGGACCGGAACGACGTCCTGCGTGGCAACAGCTAGGCAGCGGCACGACCGGGCCCACCCGGGTGGCCACGCCGACGAAGTCGCTGATGACCAATGCTGCGGCGATCAGCGTTGGCGATGACCTCACCTGCGCCCGGACGACCGCCAAGCGGGTCAAGTGCTGGGGAGCCAACTCCTCCGGGCAGCTCGGCAACGGTGAGTGGCAGCACGTTCCCCACACCGGTTCTCAGGTGACGGCCGACGCCGAGCCGCGGCAGGGCTGTCCCTGCCGGCTCGGTGGGGTCTGCTGTCCCTGATGGTGGGTGAGGTAGAGGAGGTGGCTGCTCGGGAAGTGAGGAGGGTGCCCGCTGACCTCGCTGGAGCCGAGGGTGCCCTCACTCGAGATGAGCGGGATCTGTCGTGGCCGCGGTTCGCCATCCTGGGCTTGGCAGGGCTGATGTTCAGGGTGGTTCGTGTCGTCGCGCTCCGTGGCCGGCAGTGAACCCTACGGAGTAGCACCGGACGAGGGGTGGACTTCTGTCCGCAGACGTCCCCACTCTGGATCGTCCGGAACGTCGAGACTTCGGGGGTTTCACCATGCGCTTGCGTCGTCAGAGCCAGGCCCTGATCGTCGCTGCTGCTTCGGGCGGCCTGCTGGCCGTCGCCGCGCTGCCGGCCAACGCGGTCACCCTCACCACGGTGGCCTACTACCAGATGAACGAGAACGCCGGTGCGACCGTCATGGTCGACAGCAGCGGGAGCGGCCTCAACGGCACCATCGGGTCCGCGGTGCAGACCGGCGTCGTCTACGCGGGAGCCACCGGCTACCGCTGGCGCTGGACCAAGCCCAACCAGCCGCCGGCCCAGCCGCAGCGACTGGTGACCGTCGCCGACAACGGCAAGCTCGACCCGGGCACGTCGACGTACAGCGTGACGATCCGGTATCGCACGACCAAGGCGTTCGGCAACATCATCCAGAAGGGCCAGAACAAGACCACGGGCGGCTACTTCAAGTTCCAGGCGCCCAAGGGCGTCCTGAAGTGCCTGTTCAAGGGGTCGAACGGCGAGCAGCGCACGGCATCGTCGAAGGTGCCGCTCAACGACGGGCAGTGGCACACGGTGACGTGCAAGCGGAACGCCAAGCAGGTGTCGATGTGGGTCGACGGGGTGGTCACCAGCCGGGCCAACGGGACCACGGGGAGCATCTCCAACAACCAGCCGCTGTCGATCGGCGGCAAGAACACCTGCGACCAGATCAGCATCACCTGCGACTACTTCGTCGGGGACATCGACTACGTCAAGATCGAGAAGCGCTGACCGACGCCGCCACGGCGACCACCGCTGGTTCTCGAGCCCTTCAGTGGGCGGATGCCGGACGGGGTGGGACTGAGCATCCAGGCGCAGCTGTACCCCGAGTTGACGTGCTTCGGCTGCGGGCACGCGACCACGAAGGGGCTTCGGCTCCGGAGCTACCTCCGCGACGGGGTGGCCACGACAGCCTTCCAGCCCTGCCCAGAGCATGACAACGGCTTCGGCTTCCTCAACGGCGGCATCATCAGCGCGGTGCTCGAC
>JALOLM010000157.1 GCA_025455985.1 Candidatus Nanopelagicales bacterium
GTGGGCCTTGATCCTGCAATCCGCACACTCCACGCGCGAACGGGCGAGGTCGCCATCCCGCAGGACACTTCGTGGAATCTCGAAGGGTTGCCGCTGCAAGAGTCAGGCGTACTTTTCAGGTTGAGCCGCAGGCCGAAACCCCCTTGATCAACCCCAAAGGTACGGTTTGGCGCCCGATATGTCGCAAACATGCCTAAATTAGCGGACCGATCAGGTTGATCAAGGGGCAGCGCCAACCGCAAAAGTACGCAGATCGGCTCGCACAACCGACTCGGTCGGGAAATCCGGACTCCCGCGGCTAGCTGAGTACCAGCGGGGGCGGGCTGGCCAGACCGAACGCGGCCAGCGGTGTGAGAACGCCGAGCGCCGCTGCCCCGGTGTGCTGGTCGCGGGTCGCCTCCACCCAACAGTTGCGGAACCGATGGTCGGGAGCCTGCCAGCCCAGATCGATCAGCACTCCACGCAACGGTTCGGGCATCGACTGGTCGTAGGGACCGCCGTCACTGGCCTCCAGGTGCAGCAGTCCGTCGGTGCGCGTCCAGCGCAGGAACCCACCGCTGGGGAACTCCCAACGCCCGACGAAGTCGTCATCGACGCAACGCTGCCATTGCACCAGCAGCCATTCCTGGGCCATCTGCGCTTCGGCCATGGACAGGGCACGGGCATCGAGGTCGCTCTGCACCTCCTCCAAGAAGGCCACAAGCTTGCCGTTGCTCACGTCCACGCGACGCCCGGAGCGGATCGCGGAGGTCGTATTGACCGACACGATCTCCTCAACGCCGGCGACCTCGAGCCTCAGCAGGCTGTTGCCCTGACCGCCACCCCAATGCAGCACCTGCCACCGCGGCAACTGGCTCACCGCGGCCAGGATTACTTGGTCGTCCCCCATGAAAACGTCGCCCCCGATTAATTCCACTGACTTACAAAGGGTAGGCGGCACCTCGGAGATCCTCACGCGGCGGGTGCTTACCAGTCGCCCCACAGGTACCGCTGGATTGCTGGCCCGACCGCGGTGGCCAGATCCTCTGGGGACATCGCCACGATCTCCGGAATGCACAAGAAGTATCGGGACATGGCCAGCCCGGACATCTGGCTCATCACCAACGCGGCCCGCTGCGTGCTGCGATCGTCGACGAGTCCGGCCACAGCGTGCTGCACCGAGTGCTTCATCGTGTCCTGCAGTTGCAGACGGGCCTGGTCGTCGTTGGCACCTGCTCGAAGCATGGCCAGGAAGTTCTGGGTGTACTCGGGCCGGTCCCACAGGCGGACCAGGGACAGCACCAACGCCTCGCCGTGCTCCTCCGGCGGATGCGAGTTGATCTCGCTGATGAGGCTCTGCGGATCGACGGGCAGCCGCAGGCAGGCGGCGAGCAGGTCCCGTTTGGTCCCGAAGTAGTGCACGATCAGGGCTGGATCCACTTGTGCTCGGGCAGCAATGGCCCGCATGCTCGCCCGTTCATAACCGTCGTGCGCGAACAACTCCCGGGCCGCTTCCAGGATGTGCGCGCGAGTGTCGGTATCCCCGGGCCGGCGACCGCGGGCTCGGCCTCGAGCGCCGGTCATGCCGAGGCCAATGCGGTCATCCGTTCCTCAATTGTCGGCGGCACCTCCCGGATCGTGGCCGCGACCGCGTGGCGGGCCAGCAGCGCCTGGAGCGCGGCGCGGTCTGGATCCACAACCCGCACACAGCGCCCGGACAGCGTGACGGCGAACCCTGCCCCGCTCAGCACCTCGAAGACCTGGGCCCACTGGTCGGCCTCGACCGCGTAAGCAACTGTGCCGTCGACGATGTCCGCCTGCGTTCCAGCAGCCACCAGTCGCCCCTGCGACATCAGCAACAGCCGGTCACACTGATCGGCCTCCTGCATGTAGTGCGTGGTCACCAGCGCCGCGACCCCCCGGCCGGCCTGCTCGCGGATACTGTCCCACAACCGTGCCCTGGCCAGAGGCTCGACACCCGAGGTGGGTTCATCGAGCACCAGGACTGCGGGCGCGTGCTGCAGGGCGCAGGCGAAGGCCAGTTGCCGGCGCAGGCCGAGGGGCAGGTCCGAGACCAACTCACCCCGCACGCGGGCGAGTTGCTCGGGGAGCTCCCCAGGCGCACATCCATAGCCCTGGGCGGCGAACGCGAGGTTCTCGTCCACCGTGAGTTCGGCGTAAAGCCCGAGGCCTTGGGGCACGTAGCCGAGTCGGGCCCTGCCTGCCCGGTCAGGTGGGCGGCCATTGAGCAGGGCTCGGCCATGGGTCGGTCGCAGCAGACCCAGAAGCATGCGGATGGTCGTGGTCTTGCCGGCGCCGTTGGCCCCGAGCAGGCCCACCACCTCGCCGGGTTCGACACTGAAGCTCACGTCGTCGACTGCCGGGAACCCGCCGAAGGACATGCCCAGCGACTCGGCCTGCAGTTGCGCGGTCATGCGGCGGCGTCCGGTTGCGCGAGCGCGGCGACGATGCACGCGTCCTCTAGTGTCATCGGTGTTGTCGTCGAACCGGGTGGCGGCGATGCGGGCCACCACTCGTGGAAGACCTCACCGCTGCGCCACGCGTAATCGCCGCGCTGCGGCGCCGACGTCCGCACGATCGTGCCGGGGGCGGCGGCCACGATCGACTCCGAGGACCCTGACAGAAGTGGCCGGCCCCGGTCGAGGACCAGAATCTGTCCAGCTCGTTCGGCCTCGTCCATGTAGGTGGTGGCCATGACCACGGCCGTCCCGTGTGCCGCGGCGCGGGTGATCAGCCGCCAGATTTCGACGCGGCTTACCGGATCGACACCGGTGCTGGGCTCGTCGAGGATGAGCACCTCGGGCCTGTGCAGCATGGCCAGGCAGAAGCCCAGTTTGTTGCGCATGCCTCCGGACAGTCGCCCGGCCAGCCGGCCCCGTGCCTCCGCAAGCCCGGCGCGTTCAAGAAGTTCGTCGGCGCGCTCGGCCAGCACCGCGCCCTTCAGGCCGTATGCGCCGCCGATGAAGGCGACGTTCTCGTCGACAGTGAGGTCGGCCCAACTGCCGGCGCCACTGGGCATGTATCCCATGCGCTGCTTCGGCGGCGCTTCGACTGTGCCCGCTGAAGGCCGGACCAGCCCGACCATCGTCTTGAGCAGCGTGGTCTTTCCGGCGGCGTCGCCGCCCACCACTGCGGTGATCTGTCCAGGTGGGTTCCTGAGGGTCACCCCGTCGAGAGCCACCCGGTCGCCATACCGGACGCTCACGTCGAGAACGTTCATCATTGCGCGACCTTCGTGGACCGCCGACGATCCCCGGGCGCGAGATTGCGACGGAAGCGCAGCACCGCGCCGGTGAACACGATCACGGCCATGATGCTGAGCATCATCAGCGGGAACCACAGCGCGTCCAGAGGTGCACCGCGCAGCATCACACCCTGCGAGATCATCGTGAAGTAGGTCAGCGGCAGGAAGTAGCTGATCCAGCGCACGCCCCACGGGATGGCCTCCAGCGGGAAGATGATGCCGGACAGAAGGATTTGTGGCAGCAGGAAGAAGAACGCTGTCTGGATGGCCTGGCCCACGTTCTGCGAGATCGTCGAGATGAAGACCCCCAGGCCCAGCACGACGAACAGGAACAGCCCCGCGCCGAGCGCGAAGACCGCGACGTTGCCGTTGAAGGGGACGTCGAACAGCACGATGCCCAGCACCGTGACCAGGATCATGTCCAAGGCGGCGAGCAGGAAGTACGGCACGATCTTGCCGAGGATCACGGTGCTCGGTTTGATCGGCATGACGGCCAACTGCTCGATGGTTCCGGTCTGCTTCTCCTTGACCATCCCGATGCTGGTGATGATGGTTCCGATGAACGTGAGGATCAAGCCGATGATCGCCGGGACCATCACCCAACTGGTCTTCAGGTCCGGGTTGAACAGAACCTCGGTGCGCACCCGGTCACCCAGGCGGTTGAACGTGGCGACCGCGGTCTGGGCGGTGAACAGCGACGACCCGTCGATGTAGGCGACCACCGGCTGGGTGCCGGTTACGACGGCCACGTCGACCTCGTTGCGCCGCAGCATGTCCTCGGCCATCGCCGCGTCCCCAGACGGGTCCGTGACGGTGACGTCGTAGGGCGCCTGCGGGACCTGCGTGATCAGAACCGCTGCCTGCTCGGCCTGCGGTCCGAGCGTGGCGGTGGGGATGTTCTCGACGCTGAAGTTGGCCGCGTAGCCGAACACCACCAGCAGCAGGATGGGCATCGCGATGAGCATCCCCATGGTCCGGTGATCGCGGCGCAGTTCCCGGAACTCCTTGAGGATCATGGCTCGCATGCGGCCAGCCTACTCTCAGAAATTCAACAAGTGTTGAATGCTCGAGCGTGATCTGCGATCCCGTTGTGGGTCGGTGTGGGCCAGACGCCGTGTCCACTCGCCTATCAGCCGCCGTTGAATGCGATCGGCATCGGACACCGTCCTGTGGCCGGCTTCGGGGACGAGCGAAGGATGAGAACGGACGTTCGCGCGGGGTTGCCGCACCTTTCGGTGAGGATGTTGCACGTGAGGTGTCACATGCTCACCGAAAGATTCGGCTCGGGCCCGGCTAGCGGCGGAACCGCAGTGTCTTCACCTCGAACGGGCGCAGCCGCATGTCCTCCGGGTCGATCGCGCCGAGCGGGCGTTCGATGAGGTCGCATTCCAACGGTGATGCCGGCACACACAGCCGCACATCCGCTCGGGCCGCGGTGCCGCACGTCTCACGCAGGCGCACGATCACGTCGCCGGAGCTGTCTTCGGCGAGTTTGACCGCCTCCACGGCCACCGACGACGAGTCCACAGACACGACCGGTTCGAATTGCTGACCACGGACCTGACGCAGCGGGAAGGCCTCCCGATCGGCCGCGGTCACCAGCGCGGGGATGTCCGCACCCGGGAGCAGCAGGTGGCGAAAGGTGTGGCGTCCGGCGTCGCGGCGAGGGTCCGGGAATGCCGCCGAGCGCAATAGCGAGAAGCCGATCCGGATGACGACGCCCCCTCCGGCCCGCTCCTGCCGCGTCACCTGGTGACCGTAGGTCGTCGGTGTGAGCAGCCCGACGCCGTAGCCCGGTTCCCCAACGTGCAGCCAACGATGGGCCGAGGTCTCGAACTTGGCCTGCTCCCAGCTGGTGTTCGCGGCCGTCGGCCTCTGGACGAACCCGTACATCGTCTCCGCGGTGGTCAGCCCGGCCAGAACATCGAGGTCACATTCGAGGCGCAAGAGACAGTCCTCGGCGTGCCAGTCGACGTCGGTGGTGATCTCCAGGCCGTCGTCGCGCAATCGCAGGTGTGTGCGGATCGCCGTGCCGCGCCACTCCCGCTCGACCACGACGCTCGCGTCCGAGACGAGTTCCCACGAGGCTGCCGGGACCACGACCGTCCCACGCAGATGGGGTTCGTCGAGGTCCCAGGCGTCCCAATGCGTCGGTCGATCGGGATGCATGCGGTAGCGCGCCAGTTCTTGTCCGGGCGCGACGAGTTCGCGATCAGCGGTCAGGTCCACCAGCGACGTGACCACACCGTCGCTGATCACGGCCCGGAAGCGATCGTTGGCCAGTTCGATGCGTCCGTGCGACTCACTCGCAGTGGTCGCAGCGGCTGGCTGCGTTGCCAGAGCACTGCCCAACGCGGGCACCCCCGGTTGTCCATGCGGGCTGGCCGTCGCGTCCAGAATCTCGGAACCACTGCCGGCGAGCACACCTAGTGCTTCGTCGACGATGCCCTGTGCGGACCGCACCACCGCTTC
>JALOLM010000158.1 GCA_025455985.1 Candidatus Nanopelagicales bacterium
CTGTTGCGCTACCAGCCAGTGGTCGATCTGCAGACCGGAGCGGTCAACGATGTCGAGGCGTTGATCCGGTGGCAGCATCCGGTGCGCGGTCTCGTCCCGCCCAACGACTTCATCTCGGTGGCGGAGCGCCGCCATCTGATCGGCGCCATCGGTCTGTGGGTGATCGACGAGGCCTGCCAGCAGATCAGCCGCTGGGAGGCCGAACTCGGCTGGTCACCACGGGTCAGCGTCAACGTTTCCACCGGACAGTTCGTCCGCAACGACCTGGCCGCAGCCATCGCCGACCTGGCAGCTCGCGCGGGCATCGACCGGCGGCGACTGCAGTTGGAGGTGACCGAGAGTCAGGTGCTCAACGCCGACGACGGCACCTTGGCCCAGCTGCGGTCCTGCCTGGACGCGGGCAGCGAGATGGCTATCGACGACTTCGGCACCGGTCATGCCGGGTTCGACTATCTGCGCCGGATTCCGGCCTCGACGTTGAAGATCGACAAAACGTTCATCGACGGAGTGGGCTCCGATCCGACCGACACCGCGATCGTCGCGGGGGTGATCACCGTGGGCCACGGCCTGAACCTGCGGGTGGTGGCCGAGGGTGTGGAGCGCACGTCTCAGGCGCAGCGGCTGCGCGAACTCGGGTGCGACGCGGCCCAGGGCTGGCTGTGGAGCCCGGCCCTGCACCCTGACGATGTGGCTGCACGTTTGAAGAACGCGTCGCAGTTCGGACGCGAGTGATCGGTGTTTTGCCTCAGCGCGGCATGCCCGGGCGTGGCAGGCTCGGACAGTGCGATACGCCGCAGTGCTGCTGGTCACGCTTCTGGCTGCGTGCGGCTCTCCCGCCGAACCCGCACCGACACCCTCGACCAGTGCCGTGGAGTCGAAACGCACCCAGACCTTCGAGGCGGAGTTCGAGGTGCGCCAGCAGCGTCTGCATGAGGTGGGGATGGAGCTGGAGAAGCGCTACGGCTGGTCGCTCTACCGCGACCGGATCGATTTCCTGGATGCGTCCTTCGAGTCGGAGTTGCAGGTGGCCAGCGACTTCAGGGCCGGGAGTGGAACGTTGGAGGGCTTCCTCACGATGTCCTCACCGGACGGCGACATCGGTCTGCGGATCACCGGCGTTGCGGCACCCGTCGAGGCCGAGGAGTCCCAGTCGTTCACCGGTGAGGTGGAGGTGATCGGGGGCACGGGTGCTTACGAAGCACTGGCCGGTCGCGGCAGGTTCCAGGGGCAGCGAGACAATGAGATTGACTCTGCGGTGACAGTGCAGGTGAGTCTCGAACTCATCGATGTGAAGTAGGTGACCATGCAGCAAGATGCAGACCCCCGCCCGATCCGCGGTGGTGCCTTCGACTACAGGGGGGCGGCGATCCCCGAGTATGCACCGGAACTGGACCACGAACCCGACCCGGGCGAGGTCGTGTGGGCCTGGGTCCCCTTTGAGGAGGACTTGTCGCAGGGCAAGGACCGGCCGCTGGCGATCGTGGGGCGGGCGCTGGACAAACCCGGCGACCTCGTGTGCTTCATGCTGTCCAGCAAGGATCGTGCCGATGACGATGAATGGGTCGCGATCGGCTCCGGGCAGTGGGATTCCGAGCACCGGCCGTCGTGGGTGAACGTGGCCCGGCCGTTGGCGGTCGCGCCCCAGTCCGTGCGGCGGGAGGGCGGGGAACTGTCGCGGCAGCAGTTCGAGGCCGTCGTCGAGGCAGCCCGGGCGAAGTTCCCCGGTCACCGCTGAGCGCCGGACCCCGACCTCCGTCCGTGGTCGCCGCCGAAAAGTGGCACGGAGCGAATAGTGATTCAGGAATCTGCCATCTTTGCGTGGAAACGGCGCCCGATTCGCTACGTTTGGCATGTTTTGGTCCGCCAGAAGGTGGCACCAGGGCGGGTCACGTGCCCAGTTTCGGCGGCGGGTCGACGCTGACTGCCTAGAGGATCGACCACGCCCGGGTGAGCACGTCGCGCAGGATCGCCTCGATCTCGTCGAAGTGGGACTGGTCGCAGATGAGCGGCGGGGCCAGCTGAATCACTGGGTCGCCGCGGTCGTCGGCCCGGCAGTACAGCCCGGCGTCGAACAGCGCTTTCGACAGGAACCCGCGCAACAGCCGTTCTGACTCGTCCTCGGTGAACGTCTCCTTGGTGACCTTGTCCTTGACCATCTCGATGCCGTAGAAGTACCCGGCGCCGCGGACGTCGCCGACAAGCGGCAGGTCTCGCAGCCCCTCGAGCGTTGCCCGGAACGCGGCCTCGTTGGCCTGCACGTGCGCCATCAAACCTTCCGACTCCATGACGTCCAGGTTGGCCAGCGCCACCGCCGCCCCGACCGGATGGCCACCCCAGGTGTAGCCGTGCAGGAAGACGTTGGACCCGTGTGCGAACGGTTCGAAGAGGCGATCGTGCACGATCATCGCGCCCATCGGGACGTAGCCGGAGGTCATGCCCTTGGCGCAGGTGATGATGTCGGGCTGCACCCCGAAGCGGTTCATCGCGAAGTAGTCGCCGATGCGCCCGAACGAGGTGATGGTCTCGTCGGCCACCATCAGCACGTCGTACCGGTCACAGATCTCGCGCACCCGTTCCAGGTACCCCGGGGGCGGCGGGAAGCACCCTCCCGAGTTCTGCACCGGCTCCAGGAACACCGCGGCGACGGTCTCCTCGCCCTCGAGTTCGATGGCCGTGGCGATCTGGTCGGCGGCCCAGCGGCCGAAGGCGACCTCGTCGTCGGCATGTTCGGTGGCGCGGTAGAAGTTGGTGTTCGGCACCTTGTGGGCGCCGGGAACCAGCGGCTCGAAGGGGGCCTTGGCGCCGGGGATCCCGGTGATGCTCAGCGCGCCCTGGGGCGTCCCGTGGTAGGCGACGGCCCGGCTGATCACCTTGTACTTGGTCGGCTTGCCCGTGATCTGGAAGTACTGCTTGGCCAGTTTCCAAGCCGACTCGACGGCCTCGCCGCCCCCGGAGGTGAAGAACACCCGGTTGAGGTCAGCCGGCGCCAGGTGCGCCAGGCGTTCTGCCAGTTCGATCGCCTTCGGGTTGGCGTAGGACCAGATCGGGAAGTGGCCCAAGGTGCGTGCCTGGTCGGCGGCGGCTTGTGCCAACTCCTCGCGTCCGTGGCCGATCATCACGGTGAACAGCCCTGAGAGTCCGTCGAGGAACTTGCGGCCCTGGTCGTCCCAGATGTAGGCGCCCTGGCCGCGCACGATGACCGGGACATGCTCGCTGTCGTTGTACACCGAGTGCCGGGTGAAGTGCATCCACAGGTGGCGCCGGGCCACCTCCGCCAGCGGGTCGGAGCCGGTTTCCGTGACGAACTGCGGGGTGCTGGTCATTTCGCGCCCCAGTGGTAGGTCTGCTTGTGGATCTTGAAGTACATGTAGGTCTGCGCGTGCCGCACGCCCTCGATCGCGCGGACCCGGTTGAGCAACTCGAAAAGGTGCTCGTCGTTGCTCGCGAAGACCTCCGCCAGCAGGTCGATACCGCCGGCGGTGGACACGAGGTAGTCCACCTCTTCGATGTCGGCGATGAGTTTCGCCGCCACCTGCACGTCGCCGTCCACATTGATCGCGATCATGGCGGCCCGCGGATAGCCCATCTGCAACTGATCGGTCACAGCGACGATCTGGATGACCTCGGTGTCCAGTAGCCGCCGGACACGCTGGCGCACTGCGGCTTCCGACAGCCCGACCTCCTTGGCGATGTCGGCGTATGCACGCCGCCCGTCCAACTGCAGCAGGCGGATGATGGCCCGGTTGGTGTTGTCCAAAGCAATTTCGGTCACCATGCGATTCTGGCCTACGACCCCCGATCAGGCAATGCTTTTCGTACTCCTGGGGTACTCAGAGTGCTGAATCCGTAGTATTCGTGGATTCGAAGGGCAGACAGCGCCCGCATTGAATGGTTACCCTGGGTGGCAACTCGATGGGAGAAACTATGCGCGAAGTCAGCAACGTTGTTAACGGTGTCGTCTCGGCCGGTCAGGGTGACCCGCTGGATCTGATCAACCCCAGCACCGGCGAGGTCTTCGGCCAGGCGCCGGTGTCGACGCAGGCGGATGTGGACGCCGCCGTCGCCGCCGCCCGCGAGGGCTACCTGAAGTGGCGCGAGACCACGCCGTCGGTTCGCCAGAAGGCCATGCTGGCCATTGCAGATCTTGCTGAGGCCAACGCCGACGAACTCGTCGCGCTGGAGTCGGAGAACACCGGCAAGCCGATCCCGGTCACCATGGCCGAGGAGATCCCCCCGATGGTCGACCAGTTGCGCTTCTTCGCCGGCGCCGCCCGCATCCTCGAGGGGCGTGCCGCGGGCGAGTACATGGAGGGGTTCACCTCCATGATCCGCCGCGAGCCGGTCGGGGTCATCGCGCAGGTCACACCCTGGAACTACCCGTTGATGATGGGCGTCTGGAAGTTCGCCCCCGCCATCGCCGCCGGCAACGCGGTGGTGCTCAAGCCCTCGGACACCACGCCGGTCTCGACCGCCCGCCTGGCGCAGATGATCGCCGAGGCCGAAATCCTGCCGCCCGGGGTCTTCAACGTGATCACCGGCGACCGTGACACGGGCCGGGCGCTGGTCGCCCACCCGGGGATCGACATGGCTGCCATCACCGGCTCAGTGCGCGCCGGTATGCAGGTCGCCGAGGAGGCCTCGAAGATGGTCAAGCGGGTGCACCTCGAACTCGGCGGCAAGGCGCCGGTCGTGGTCTTCGACGACGCCGACCCCGAGAAGGCTGCTGAGTGGCTGGCCGTGGCCGGCTACTTCAACGCCGGTCAGGACTGCACCGCTGCCACCCGGGTGCTGGTGCAGGACGGTCTGCACGACGAGTTCGTCGCGGCGCTTGCCGAGCAGGCGAAGAACACGGCGACCACTCACGCCAACGGCCCGACCGACGAGGACGCACTGGTGCCGCCCCTGAACAACCTCGCGCAGTTCGAGAAGGTCATGGGCTTCCTGGAGCGCAAGCCCGGCCACGCGAACGTCGCCGCCGGTGGATCGCGGCAGGGTGATCGCGGTTACTTCCTCGAGCCGACCGTCGTGGTCGACATGCAGCAGGACGACGAGATGATCCAGAACGAGATCTTCGGTCCGGTCATGACGGTTCAGCGCTTCGACGACGAGGCCAAGGCCATCGAATGGGCCAACGGCGTGGAGTACGGTCTGGCCAGTTCGGTGTGGACCGAGAACCACGGCCGCGCGATGCGCATGGCCAAAGCCCTGGACTTCGGGACGGTGTGGATCAACACCCACATCCCGCTGGTGGCCGAGATGCCCCACGGCGGGTACAAGAAGTCCGGCTACGGCAAGGACCTGTCGATGTACGGCTTCGAGGACTACACCCGGATCAAGCACGTGATGAGCTCGATCGAGGAGTAGGTCTGCCGCACGGCGAGTTCGGCGCATCGGTGAGAGGTTGTCCTAGCCGTTAGCGAATCCACACGTTGGACCGCTCACGGATGGGTCAACCTCTCCCCGATCGCCGAACTGGTTCCAGAACCGGCGGCCCTAGTCCTCCGGCACAAGAACCGGCGTGTCCTTGTGCAACGTCTCGCCCCGGAAGAACGGCGGGGCCTTGAGCTGCCACAGGAACATGAAGATGAAACCGATCAGAAGCGAGCCGACGCCCATCACGAACACCCCGCCGACCCCGAGCAGCGTCGTGTAGCCGTACTCGGGATCCAGCATGTCGGCGGCGCTCTTGAAGAACACC
>JALOLM010000010.1 GCA_025455985.1 Candidatus Nanopelagicales bacterium
GTCATGTCACCACCAGCCACGTCGGCGTCGACGACCAGCACCCGCCTGGCCGGCGCGACTTCGGGCCACACCCACGCAAGCGCAAGCGCGGTCGTCGTCACACCGGGAGAGCCCTTCGAGGATGTGAGTGCGATGACGGTCATCTCAACCGTCTCTCGGTTGGACGACCAACGCGATCCGCTCGGTGGCCGATCGGGCAGCCAGCGCCGGACCGTCGCCGGTCGCGACTGTGACGTCGACGACGGTGATTCCGTTTACGTCAGCTGGCCCCAGGCGCACGACGGTCGCAGGGATCGCTCCCGGCGGTGCGCCCGAAGGGGCTGCGTCGGGGTTGGGTGTGTCGACGACCAACACGTGGTCGCCGGCTTGAAGCCCACCGGCGGGCATCCGGGTCGCCGGGATGGCGACCGCGACCAGTACCTCATCAGGCCCCGGTGGCCCAACCGCCGTCAGTTGCGCGGGGCCGAGCAGTGAGCCCGCGACCAGGTTTGTCGCAGCGACACTGCCCACGACGTTGCTTGCCTCATTGGCGGGGATGGTCTGCACGGTCGCGTCGACCGACACGTCTGTGGTTCCGAGATCAGCCTCGGTGACCACCGATCCGTAGGGCACTTCTCGGACGACAGTTATCACCGGTGTTCGTTGGCCGGCGGAGTTGACCAGCCACACCGCCGCCAGCGCTCCGACCGCAACGAGTGCGATCCCCAGGGCGAGGAGTCCCGGTCGGCGCCGGCCCTTAGGTGTGGCCACCCGCGGTGCGACCGGCATGGGACGCGCCGCGGACGATGTGGCCGTGGATGCCTGGGGCGATCTGGATCCGTTGGTCGCCGTCGTCATTGCGTCTCCTCCGTTGCTTGCCTTGCGCGCTTGGTCAGGACACGAGCACCTGCAGCTCGCCGATTCGCACCAGAGCCGTTGAGCTACGCGTCACCGTGAGCGCGCCGGACTGTCCGCCGCCGGACCAGTTGACGTCCCACGTCGTGGTGGCGGTCACCGTGTAGACGTGGTCCGGCTGCGACGCCGATGAACGGGTGTACACGTAGCCGCACGTCGGTGACTGCGCATCGCCCTTGGACAACGTGTAGGGAGTTCCTGGGCCGTTACAAGTGACCGTGTGACCGTCCCCCATGTCCCATACGATCCGCTTGGCGCGCGCAGTAGCCGTCACGGACAAGCCCGGCACCGAGGCCGTGGCGGACGTTGGTCCCCACGTCGTTGCGGACACCTCGGTCCACAGCCACACCGGCAGACCGACCAGGCCCGTCTTGCCATCAGTCGGTGCCATGCCGATGGCCGGCCCCGACAAGCGCATGGTGTCGACGGCCTGTTGCGCAAGTACCGCTGGGGTTGGTGCAGCGCCGCCGTACCCGTCGGGCGGGTCGGCAAACCACGTCCAACCACCCCCGGTTCCACCGGAGGCCGGGCACATCGCCGCGTAGATGCTGCCGTCCGGGTAGTGGCCACCCCATTGCGGCACCGCTGCTGGCGGTGGAGGTACGACCTTCTTGTAGTAGCAGTCATCTGCGCTGCTCCACCATCCCCAGGCCGGGTCGTAACACGGCACGGTCTCACCGGTCCCGCTCACCTTGCAGACGGCGCCGCCGGTCCCCGAGCCATCCGACCCGCCTGTCCCGCCCGTACCGGGTGAACCAGGATCGTCCACGATGACAACGCAGACCGGTTGGTTCGGGGGGCACGTGACGTCGCCATCGCCAGCCGATGCCAGCGGAGCCGCCCCAAGAACCGACACAACGAGCGCCGTGACGGTGACACCGATGCGGGTCAGCATGACCGGTCCCGATGCGCGATCGACGTGCTGATAACCCAGCGGCCGTCGTAGACCGTGGCAGTGGACTCCACGATCACCCGCGACGATTGACCGGGAGCGCGGGCGGACTTGCCGGTTGCGGCATAGACCGGCCGCCACTTCGTCGAGTCCAGGCAGTCAGTGATGGATGCCGACGGCGGATCCGACAGGGTCAGAGAGGTCACCTCGACCTCGTGCGTTGGATGACCACGCATCTCAATACCGTTCTTGCGGAACAAGAAAATCGTGGCTTGAGCATCGGCCAGTGCCTTGTCGATCGAGTACCTAGCGAGGCCCGGGTCCGGCCGCTTCTGCGGGGATGCCTGCGAGTTGACTTGGGCGGCCCAGAACTCGTCATAGCTGGTAAGGACGGCATCCGTCGCCTTCTGCGTCGGATCCGGTGAGGCCGATCCTGGTGTTGCGCTCGGGCCTGTCGAGCTCGTCGACGCATCTGCCGAAGGTGCGGACTCGGAAGTGGGGGCGCCGCTGCATGCGCTCGTCGCCGTGAATACGGCGAGGGCCACTGCTACCGCCGGTCCGAGGGACCTGCGGTGGGCACCTCCCATGGAGATCACCGCCTTGAAAACGAGCAACACCCACCTGTTGGCGGGGCTTCGCTCCGTCTCGGGATCCGTTCTACACCTGATGTCAATGCCGCGACACCCCCTCGACCTGCACCTGTGGACAACTGCAGGGTCCAGCGACCAGTCGGGAGTTGGGAGGACGCCGATCACGCCGCGCGCTCGAGTGGTACGAACGTCGACGTTTGGGCACGCCGTGCAGCAGTGACTGGGCTGGGCCACCATGCGACGACAGTCGATCGGAGGGCGGCACGCATGTCGCTTTCGTCCAGAATCTCCTTCCCGTCGGTGACCAGGCGCTCGACGAGCCCTGGCCAACCCGGAGTGCCGAGCATCACCACCATCACTCGACGCACCTGCCACGGCGGCATGTCGAGGGCTTGCGCCAGGCGCCGCCATCCACGGGCTCCGGAAACTGTGCAGCTCTTGCGGGTCGCTCCCGCCGCGACCGCTTCGACGATCACCCTTGCCGGACGTTCCGACCAGCCCACGTTGACGAGCGCGTGGACGACGTCGGACAGGACCAGTCCCGATGATGGCCCGGTTTGGCCGGAGTCTGAAGTCGGTTCGACGGCGCGCCCATCCACGTCAGTCAGACTCACCGGCGGGTCATACCGGCCGGCCGTGGGAGTGTCGACGGGCACCGGACCACTCACTTCGTGATCAGTGCCAAGCCGGGCTAGCCGCCACCCGCTACGGGCATCCATGCCGTAAGCGCCCGCAACGACCTCGCCCAGTGCGGCACGGCGTGCGGTCGCCCACAGCACGCCCCACGGGGATCGCGCCGAACGCAGGGACGGCGAAGCCAGCACCTCCCAGCATGCCCCCCACGCGGTGGCCTCGGCCTGCTCGGCGGCAGGTCCGGTCAGACCTGTCGCTGCAACATTCGGACGGACGACCGTGGCACGCACGTAGGTCAGCAGCCTCTCCGCCTCCCGGCTGTCCCAGCCAGCACGGTCGATGACATCCAGGACCGCGAGTAGACCCTCCCTGTCTCGGGTGATGGATGGGCAGAGTTCGGTGTCGGAGTCGACGCAGTCGCTGATCTGGGCAACGGTGACGGTGGTGGACATGAAGGCCTCCCGGTGGGGTGATGAACACCCGGAACCCTGCGCGGAGGGGGTTGTCATGAGGCTGGCGTGAGACTCGCAACCCCATGACCTGCGGATTCACCGTTCGGCGAAGACGTCGTCAGTCGCCGCGAAAGCCTCGCGCCAGCCCCAACGCCAGCCCCCCTGCCACCTCGCCATCCCGGCCGCCGGACGATTCGCCCCCGCGACGTCTCTCACGCCAGCCGCGTCGCAACCCGGTCCCGGCACGGTGGCTCCACCAACCAAGGAGGCCCCAATGGTGCGAGCGCAGGCCAACGCCTCCAACGCTGAAGCTGAGCACCACGACGACAACTGGACCACGCCAAGAAGGGATCGACGGGTCGCCGATCGTGAACCTGACAATTCAAACCGACGACCGCTTGCTCCACACAGTTGTCGAGGCCGCACGCCGCCTCGGGATCAGCCGCAGCCTGCTCTACGAACTACTCGCCACCGGCGAGATTCAATCCATCCACGTCGGCCGGCTCCGGCGCATCCCGGCCGACGCCCTCACGGATTACATCACCAGCCAACGACCTGAGTGGCCCGATCCCGCGGCCTGATCGGCCGCGGCATAAACCCGGCCAGCCCTCCTACTGCACGACGATTAGGCCCTTGCGGCCATAGACCAGTCTTTCCCCATTCATCTCTACGAGGATCCAGCTGGAGCCGAAGCCGGAGCCCTCCAGTTTCCACGCCTTCGCTACTGGCGCCTTCTGCTCTTCGTTTGCTAGGACATCACTGCAATGGGGAGCCGAGATCAGCCCGATCGACTCACCGCGCTTTGGTGTCTGTAGCCCTAGTTCTTCACCGACGCTCAGTAGGTAGGTTCCGTGGTCTTTCCAGCGCACGAGGTACCCGCAGTCGTCGGGAGACAGTGGAGCGCCTATAACTTGCGGAGCCTCACGCTCTACACGGATGTAGATGTCCATTGAGTCCGCCGATCCCCGCACAAAGAACGCCCGCTCTGGCGACACGCCTTCTATGGTCCAAGCTACAGCCGCAGTCGCAGGCTCTTGGTTGGTCGGTTCACCATTGGCGATGTCGTCCTGGCAGGGAGGGTGGAGAACACCCTCAAGTGGCTCACCAATGTTGGCTCCCTTGTACTCCAAAATCCTGTCGCCAGAGCCATTCAGCTCGTAAACCTCGCTGTTGTACGTCACCAAGCGATCCCAGCATCCGGATACGGCTATGGCCTCCTTGGCTCCGCCCGTGCCTTTTGAACCGGAGGGCGTTGGTTGAGATTCCGAAGACGAAGGCGTCGGCCCTGCCTGAGGCGAACCAGTACAGCCAAATAGCGCTATGGCGAGCCCGGACATCAGGGCGACGAGCCTGTTTGTGGCCACCATCAAACAATCGTCCCACGGATCAAAGGCGGCTCGAGTCTGTGCCGAGTCGATAACGGCAAGCTTCGGGGCTTGGCTCAGTCACCACTGGGTGGATCCCGGCCTTTCGGGCAGGTCCGACCGCGGCGCCCGGCCATTGGCGAAAGCCCCGCGGCGGCCCGCCGTGAACCCCATCTGGTCGTGGGTGCGGATCTATGACCAGGCCAACAACACTGCATGGCTCGCGCCCGCCGGATGGCAACCTCTCGGACGCATGGTGGGTCCCAACGTCGGACACCACGGAGGAGCCCATGCCCCAGGACTCGCACCAACATCGCGCTACAGGCGCAATCGCCACCGACAAGAGGCGACCACATCCAGCGGACGTCAGTCCCCTGCTGACAGTTGACCAGGTAGCTGAACAGTTGGGAACGCCGACTCGCTTCGTGCGACGGCTCATCGCCCAGCGACGCATCGCCTTCTGTCGCGTCGGCCGGTACGTGCGGATTAGCGCCAACGACCTCTCGGCTTTCATCGAGGCCGGACGCGTCGATCCCGCCAACTTCAACGAGAGCGGACGCGGAGCTGGCCCCAGCCTGGAGTTGGCGAGCCCGCCGCGCTGACGATCGGTCGCCCGTTTCCAAGCTGGCCATCCCGGTTCGATCCCGGTCACCCGCTCCCCCGTGGAGACCCCTGCTGAGCAGGCAGCACCGGCGACCTTGTAGTGAACGAAGGTCTGCGTCAGCTCTGAGTAGAAGACGAGGCGGGTCTGCTCCACAGGTACGTGCCGCTGCCGGTTCCGCGGCCTGATGAGTTCGCGCTAGCAAAATGGTCTCGTGCTCGATGGGGGTCGATCGTCCAGCCGCGGCACAGGCTTGTCAGGGTTCCCTGACGGAACATCACAATCAGGGCCTTCTACTCCGTCGACGTCCCACTGCTGAAGACGCTCCCCCAGTGAGTGACCTTGGCCCCTACCCTCGACCCCCACGGTCATCGAGGGTGGAAGGCGACAAGGGGGCCCAGACGGAAGCAAGGAGTATCGACATGCGCCGCATCACGCGACTGATCGGTCTGGTTGCACCCATCATGCTCATCGCCGCCCTTGCCATGCCTGGCATCGCCAGCACATCAACCATGGGAACCGATCTATCCGCACGCCTGGCCGGTCGCGGCAACTATCCCGCCGCATCCGGTTACTCGGAGTACCACCGGAACATGATGAAGAACGGTCGGCAGATCGAGGTCCGCGTCCACAACGTCTCACGGCTCGCGGGCAAGCACGTCACCGTGTTCATCGACGGCAAGAAACTGGGACGACTGGCGGTGTCCAACTCGGGCAACGCCCATCGTCACTGGGCCACCTGGAACGGGCAACACGTGCCCCGGTGTACCCGAGGAACCGCTGTCAAGATCCGCACCCCCGGTGGTGCTCTGGTTGCCTCCGGGTCTTACCGCCGACACCACCACCACTGACGCGCCGGTCTCACACCACTTGGTGACGAAGGCCCCTGGTCTGGTGATGGCGTCTGACGGACAGTGGAGGTATCTGAAACAGACGAGGTGATCACCAATGACAACGGAGAGGTTGATGACGGCCCCACGGATCTGGTTGGTGGCCATCGTTACGGCGCTTCTGGTGATCGGGGCGGTCGGCTTTGCCTGGGGGTATGGCCCAGGTCGGATGATGCAGCCGGTTACCTACGCTCCCAATGGTGAATACTCGGGCCACTGCCCGTGGGCTGATGGCCGACGTGACGGTGATCAGTCCTGGATGGAGCACCGCCAGCAGATGCTCGGCTGGCAACGGCAGTTGCTCGACGGGCGTAAGTGGGATCAGTTGACCCCCACCCAGCGATGGGCGCTGATGGACAGGATCCATGATCGCGCCACCCAGCAGTGGGGTTCGGGTGACTACGGCTGGATGCACCGTGATGGATCACCAGGGCGGTACGACCACGACCAGGACCGCGATGGGGACTGGATGATGCACGACTGGATGATGCACGACTAACCCCTGGGGTCGAAGCCACAGAGCGTCAAGGGCAGTCGTCCTCTCCCCGCCATGCCTCGACCCCTTCGCGCACCGCTACATAGCCGATGATCAGCGCCGCGACAGGGTCGGCCCACGCCCACCCGAAGAGCGCGTTCACCGCTAACCCAACCAGCAGCACCGCCGACAGGTAAGTACACAAGAGTGTCTGGACGCTGTCGGCCATGACGGCGGCTGACCCCAAGGCCCGGGCGGTGCGCCGCTTGGCGACTACCAACAGCGGCATCACCACCAACGAAGTGGCAGCCAGGGCGATCCCCACTGGAGAGGAGTCGGGGTCGGCTCCAATGAGCAGTGAGGCGTACGCCTGGTGGGACCCTTCAAGTTCCTCGCTGTCAGCGGAACTGGACGATCAGCGGGGACCGCTATCATCGGCTCATGACAATGACAACGGCTAACGCTGAACCGGCGCTGCGGCGCGGAGCTGCACTGTTCCACGGCCTCGCGGACCGAAACCGGTTGGCGATCGTCCGGCAGCTCGCCCACGGCGAGCAACGGGTGGTGGACCTCACCAAGGCCTTGGACATGGCACAAAGCACCGTGTCGGGCCATCTGGCCTGCTTGCGCGACTGTGGCCTGGTCGTCGGCCGACCCGAGGGCCGGCAGATGTTCTATTTCATCGCCCACCCAGAGCTGATGGACCTGCTCGGCGCGGCCGAGAAGCTGCTCGCCCTGACCGGCGAGGCCGTCGAGCTCTGCCCCACCTACGGCCCCACCGGCACCTACCCCCAGACCACCCCCACCGCAGAGGAGGCAGCACCGTGACGGACGCCTGTGGCTGCGGCGACGACGAGCCCCGCAACGACGACGGCGAGCTGGAGGAGCGCGAGCCCGAACGGTTCTGGGAGGTCAGCGAACTGCGGTTCGCCGCGGCCGCCGGACTCTTCCTGCTGGCCGGCTTCGTTGCGGACCTCAATGACGCCTCCGGGTCCGTGGTGACAGGCCTGAACGCCGTCGCGCTGGCGCTGGGCGCGTGGACGTTCGTGCCCGGCACGTTGATGCGGCTGGCTAAGGGCAAGATCGGCGTCGGCACCTTGATGACGATCGCCGCGGTGGGCGCGGTCATCCTCGGCGAGGTAGCCGAGGCCGCAGCGCTAGCCTTCCTCTACTCCATCAGCGAGGGACTGGAAGAGTACGCGGTGGCTCGCACCCGCCGAGGCCTGCGTGCGTTGCTGTCCCTGGTCCCGGTCGAGGCCACCATCCTCCGCGACGGCACCCAGGTCATCGTGGCCCCCGCAGACCTCGCAATCGGCGACCTGCTCCTGGTCCGACCAGGTGAACGGGTCGCCACCGACGGTTTCATCCGCACCGGCCGCACCGCCTTGGACGTCTCCGCCCTCACCGGCGAGTCCGTCCCGGTCGAGGCCGGGGTCGGGGACACCGCCTACGCCGGCTCCATCAACGGCACCGGAGTGCTTGAGGTCGAGGTCACCACCACCGCCGAGGACAACTCCCTTACCCGAATCGTGAACATCGTCGAGGCCGAGCAGTCCCGCAAGGGCAACGCCCAGCGGCTCGCCGACCGCATCGCCAAGCCCCTGGTGCCCGGCATCATGGTCCTCGCCGCCGTCATCGCCATCACCGGCAGCCTGCTCGGCGACCCCGCGACCTGGATCGAACGTGCCCTGGTCGTCCTGGTCGCCGCCTCCCCGTGTGCGCTGGCGATCTCGGTGCCGGTCACCGTGGTCGCCGCCATCGGCGCCGCCAGCCGCATCGGTGCCTTGGTCAAGGGCGGCGCCGCCCTGGAGGCGCTCGGCCGCATCCGTGCCGTCGCCCTGGACAAGACCGGCACCCTGACTCGCAACGAACCCGCCGTGGTCGGGGTCGCCACGATTCCGGGCCAGACCCGGGAGCAGCTCCTCGACATCGCGGCCGCCCTGGAGTCCCGCAGTGAGCATCCCTTGGCCCGCGCGATTCTGGCCGCTGTCCCCGACTACCGCGACGCCCATAACGTCGAGGCGGTCACCGGCGCCGGTCTGACCGGCACCATCGACGGAAGAACAGCCCGCCTGGGCCGGCCCGGCTGGATTCCCGCCGGCGACCTCGCCGAGCCGGTCACCGCGATGCAGGAAGCGGGTGCCACCGCGGTGCTGGTCGAGTACGACGGGGTCGTGATCGGCGCCGTCGCCGTCCGCGATGACCTGCGCCCCGAGTCCGCCGAAGTGGTGGCCCGACTCCTTGCCGGCGGCTACCAGGTCGCCATGCTCACCGGCGACAACAAACGCACCGCCTCAGCCCTGGCCGCCCAGGCCAACATCACCGATGTCCACGCCGAGCTCCGCCCCGAGGACAAGTCCGCCATTATCCGCCGGCTCCGTGAAAACACCCCGACCGCGATGGTCGGCGACGGCGTCAACGACGCCCCCGCCCTGGCCACCGCCGACGTCGGAATCGCCATGGGCGCGATGGGAAGCGACGTGGCCATCGAGACCGCCGACGTCGCCCTCATGGGTGCGGATCTGCGCCACCTGCCACACACCCTGACCCACGCCCGCCGCGCCAGGTCGATCATGCTCCAGAACGTCGGCCTCTCCCTCGTGCTGATCGCCATCCTGATCCCGCTCGCGGCCCTCGGCGTGCTCGGGTTGGCCGCGGTGGTCCTGGTCCACGAGGTGGCCGAGATCTTCGTGATCGGCAACGGCGTGCGCGCCGGCCGCGTCCGCCCGCTTCCTCCCGCACCAGCAGCCACGCCCGCGGCGGCCACGGTGCCGGCGGACGCCCGAGCCAGGTGAGCCGCGGTTCGCGCGAGGCCACGACGCGGGCACGTACGGGTCGTGTCGCGGTCCTGCTCGCGGCGGCGACGGTTGCCGCGATCGGCCTGGTCGCTAAAGCCGCATCCGAGGCCCGGCTTGCCGACTCGACGGTCGACCTCGGACTGCTCCAGCTGGAGCTGGCCTACAACTCCGGCGTGGCTTTCAGCATGGGCAACACGTTGCCCGCGGGAGTGCTAGTGGCCGTCACTGCGGCCATCGCCGTTGCGCTCATGGCGTATGCCTGGCATCGGGCACCCCACGCGGGGTCGGTCGAACGGATCGCCGGCGGCGCGGTGATCGGAGGCGCTGTCGCCAACGTGGTTGACCGCGCCCGCGACGGTGTGGTCACCGACTACCTGCACTCCGGCTGGTGGCCCACCTTCAACCTCGCCGACACCTTCCTGATCACTGGCGTCATCGTGATCGCCCATCTGCACACCCGCCCCGAACGCACTACGGACACCGCTGCGGCGCCGGTGAGGGACCACACCGCCATCTCCCCGATCACGGACGACCCCCCGCAGACATAGCCATCGCCTTCAGGGTCCGGTACTACACGCTTCGGCCCCCGAACTCGGCTGTCGTAGCCACCGATTAGGCACGGACCCCCTCGAGGCCCAAGACGACGAAGAACGTCGAAACCGAAGGAACGCAGAAGACATGAACGTGATCTCCTCCGCGTTGCAGGCCATTGGCCTATTCCTTGTCACCAACATTGACGACATCATCGTCTTGTCGCTGTTCTTCGCACGCGGAGCCGGGCAACGAGGTACCACCACCAAGATCGTCGTCGGGCAATACCTCGGCTTTGGGGGCATCCTCCTCGCCTCACTCGCGGTGACCTTCGGCGCCGGGCTGTTCCTCCCCGACGCCGCCATCCCGTACTTCGGCTTCATCCCACTGCTGCTGGGGGGACACGCCGCCTGGCAGGCATGGCGCAATGGGGACGTTGGCGGCGACACCTTTGCCGACAAGCCCATCAGCGCGCTGGCCGTGGCCGCGGTCACCTTTGCCAACGGTGGAGACAACATCGGGGTCTACGTGCCAGTGTTCCTTGCGGTTGGCACCGGTGCCCTCGTGGCCTACTGCGTCGTGTTCCTGGCCCTGGTCGCCGTCCTCGTCCTTGCAGCCGAGTTTGTGGCCACCCGCAAGCCAATTGCGGTGGTGCTGGAGCGCTGGGAGCACGTCTTGTTCCCGCTCGTCCTCATCGTGCTCGGCCTCGTCATCCTGATTGAGGGCGGCGCGTTCGGCCTGTGACCGCCTAGCGAGCCAGATCGCCCGCCGCACCGTTCCAGTCACAAGCGCACCGTCCCGACCTTCGCTTCGAGGCGGTCTGCGATGTACCTGTGTTCGCCGAGCCCGGCTTGGCCATTCGGTCTCGGTACACACACCGCCCTGTTACGCAACTCCTCGCCGTACCTACTCGGTGCTGACTCGACCGAGTCTCCCTAGCCGAATCAGCACGCTCCGGGCGATCCAGGGCGGTTCACGTCGGTGCCAGCCACCGGAATCGAGTGCGGGTTCAGGGCATGCGCAACTCGATTACCTGGCCGGACTCGAGGCGGAGGTCCTTGGGGTCGCCGGCAACCGGCATCTCGTTGCTAGTGACGATCATCTGCTGGCCACCTTTCGCCCGCACCCCGCCGATCTGCGTCGGGGTCAGTGTGACTCCCCATTGGGTGAACAACTGGCCCAGCGTGAAGGTCTCACCAACGGTGTCGGCCTCGATGTGGATCGTCCCGTCGGTCTCGTGAGTGTGGACCGCTGACATGGCGCCGGTAGTGGGGTCGACACCGATGTTGGCCGGTATCGGCACGTCTTTGCCGTCGATGATGATCCGCAGCTTTGGGTGGTAGTGCTCCGCGGTTCCCATGGGTCCCAGGTCCAGGCCGGCACTGGCGACCAGTGCCGGTACGTCGGTCGGTGCTGGCCACGGGGGCATCGAGGTCCCGTCCGAGTCGACCGAGCTGCCTTGTTCTTCGGCCCGACTGGAGGTGTCGTTGTTCGCTGGGTCGCTGCTGCAGCCCTGAAGCAGGCCGAGCAGTAGAGCGCTGATCACCGGGGTGGCGTGCATGCGACGAAGTGGTGATCGGTTCCGAGCGTGAGACCGAGACACGAGGGTTCCTTTTCGATGGAGGAGGACGGCGATGGGGGCGGCCGTCAAGCGCCCCCATCGTGCCGAGCCGGCGTGGCCCGCATGAGAGCTGCGGGCTACGCCCGAGCGGAAACTTCGGCTGTGCTCAAGACCCCGGGAGATCCTGCATCTGGACGATCTCGGCAGTCTGATCGGCCTCGATCTTCTCGGCCAGCGCGATGGCGTCGGAGTTCTCGCCGTCATGCTGCTCGATGTTGGTCATCTCGCAACCACCACGAGCAGTCCAGCCAACTGCAGCGTACGAGATGGGCTGACGTCGCGACTGACACGGGAAGGCTCACACCCCGAGGGTATCGACCCCCTGCTCGACGCCGGGCGCGGCGGCTTATACACCTCACCGGGACGTCATCGCCGGCAGCGGCTGCTGGCTTCGCCAGCGCCCGGGTGCAGCCGTCTTGGAACATTCAGTCATCCGGGAAAGGTTCCCGGCGGCATCCGCGGCGGGCTGCGTCGTCTCGGACTCCTCGGCGCCCTAGGCTTCAGGAGCGGACGAGGCGGGCGATCGCCTTGGAGGCTTTCGTGAGCTTGATCTCGGCCTGCTGCCCGCCCTGACGGGCAGCGACGACCCGACCCACAGCCGGGTCGGCCCACCACCAGCCAAGGACCGCGTTGAGTACGAGCCCGACGAACAGCACCGCACGCCGCTCCAAGCGGCCACGCTCCCTGGCCCGGGCGGTCGATGACTTGCTGTCGCTCAACCTGTCACTTCCTTTGATGAGCTCGGCGGCAGGATTCTTTGATAGTACAGCGATCACTGTACAATAACTGGCGTGTTGACCTCTCCTCCTCGCTTGGATGCGTTGGCTCGGGTCGGTCGGGCGATGGCCGATCCGACCCGGTGCCGGATCCTGCTGGCCCTGCTCGACGGATCTGGGTATCCAGCCGAGCTGGCACAAGCGCTGGACCTGTCCAGGGCGAATGTCTCTAACCACCTGACCTGCCTGCGCGGGTGCGGGCTCATCACCGCCACCCCCGAAGGACGCCACGTCCGCTACGCCCTGGCCGACCCCGCTCTCGCCCACGCCCTCGCCGACCTCGCCGACCTTGTCCTCATGGTGGACCAGGGCGTGACCTGTCCCCCGTCGCGCAACCGTCAGCAGGTGAACTGATGGGCTCAGGGCACTCGCATGGCCCCTCGGTCAGCGCTGGGGGCGCTCACCGGAAGACACTCATCCTGGTGCTGGCTCTCACGGGCACCGTGTTGGTGGCAGAGGTCATCGGCGCGGCACTCTCGGGGAGCCTGGCCCTGTTGGCCGACGCGGGACACATGCTCACCGATGTCGCCGGGATCACCCTGGCGGTCCTTGCAGTCACCTACGCCTCACGACCGGCCACTGACCAGCGCACCTACGGCTACTACCGGCTAGAGATCCTTGCCGCAGTGGTCAACGCGATGCTGCTATTAGCGGTTGCGGCCTACATCCTTATCCAAGCATGGCACCGATGGTCCAACCCGCCGGAGGTCGAAGGCGGCCTCATGCTGGTCTTCGCCGGTGTCGGCTTGATCGCCAACATCGCAGGACTGCTGCTGCTCAAGTCCGGTTCCAAGCAGAGCCTGAACGTCAAGGGCGCCTACCTCGAAGTTCTCGGAGACACCCTCGGTTCCCTCGCGGTCATCGTCGCCGCCGTGGTGATCGCTATAACTGGCTGGCTGCGCGCCGACATCGTCGCATCAGTGCTGGTGGCGGTGATGATCCTGCCCCGAACCTGGACCCTGCTACGCGAAGCCGTCGATGTGCTACTCGAAGCCACCCCCAAAGGCATGGACCTGCCCGCTATCCGGCAGCACATCCGAGAAACACCAGGTGTCATCGACGCTCACGACCTCCACGTCTGGACCCTCACATCGGGACTACCTGTCCTCTCCGTTCACGTTGTGGTCAACGACGAGGTGATACGAGACGGACACACCGGTGTCGTGCTCGATGCGCTAGGCGAGTGCCTAGCCGACCACTTCGACGTAGAACACTGCACCATCCAACTCGAACCACCCGGCCACGCCCAGCACGAACACCCCGGCCACGCTTGACGCCGCCGAGGCGGGCCGGCCGATGGAAGCGCACGAGCCACGGCGGTTCTCTTACATCTTCGGTCTAGGGGCAGAACTGTGACTGGCTCGATCTGCTCCCGCCAAACCAACCCATCGGGTCGTAGGGAACCCCATTGATGTGGACTTCGAAGTGAAGGTGAGGCCCCGTGACGTAGCCGGTGGTTCCGACATATCCGATGACATCTCCCTGCTTCACCTGCTGGCCTGGGGTGACATTGAAAGTTGACTGATGGGGGTAGAAGGTGGAAAGGCCCTTGCCATGGTCGATCAAGGTGTTGTTGCCCCAAGGCCCGGAAAGCTCTGAACGGGTCCACACCACGACTCCGGCGGCGGCCGCCAAGATTGGTGTTCCTGAGGGTGAGCCGATGTCGACGCCGGTGTGGCAGCTTCGGTACCCGTACACGGGGTGGGTGCGCCAGCCAACACCCTGCCCGGCCGATGCGCCCGGCAGCGGCCAGGTCAGGGGCCCGGTCGACAGCCCCGAACCCGTCGAGACCGCCGCAGCGATTTGTGCCTGAAGTGCCTGTTGGGCCGCTTCGAGTTGTTGAAGCCGTTCCAGCTCAGCCTCCTTCTCCTCCTGCGCGACCTGCAGTGCTCGGCTCCGCAGGGCTTCAAGGTCCTGCAGTTCCTCCGCAGCGGATTGGGCGGCAGAGACGAGACTTCGCATCTCTTCAACCCTCAGTTGGACCTCTTGCTTGGTGGCTTCGACTGCTTGCTGCGTGACCTCCATCTGCTGCTCACGCGCAGCCAGTGTTGCTTTGTGGACGTTGAGCTGATCGATCACTTCGGCTTGGGTCTGAGTCACCGACTGCGTAGCCATCAGCCGTTGGACAAAATCGGTGGGCGACTGTGCGTCGAGAACGACCTGCAACTCAGCGTAGCCACCAGTTTGGTACTGGTAGCGAACGATGCGACCGATCAGCACCTCGGATCGGTCGATCCCGATTTGGGCTCGGTCGATCTCGCTCTGGACGTTGGACTGTTCCGCCTCAAGTTTGCGGAGCTGTTGTCGGATGAGGTTCAGTCGGTCACGTGCGCCGTTCAGTCTTCCCCTTGCCGCATCAACGGCCTGCCGCGCCGCCGGAAGCTGTGCCTGGACGCGGGCTAGATCGGCCGCAGCGACCTTGAGGCGGTTGGACGCTGCGGCTAGTGCGTCCTCGGTGGCAGCGATCTTGTCCTCAATGTCACTCTGTTGGTCGACAAGATCTTCCGCGGAGGCAGGGAGCAGCGTCGCAGCCAGCAGCAGCGTCGCCAGTGGTAGCACGCCGATCAGTGCCCGCGAACGCATGTGGATCCTCCTCATGGTGAATTGTCGGCGTGAGCGGTGCGCCCATTAGCCCTCATCGGCCGGGCCCTGCGCATTTCGTTCTTGCAGGAGTTTCTGCATTTGATCGATCTCAGCCGCCTGTGAGGTGGCTATCGCCTGGGCGAGGGTGCGAACGTCGGGGTTATCCGACAGCTCAAGTGCCTGCTGTGCCATCTGCACCCCGCCGCGATGATGCGCGATCATCAGTTGCAGGAAAATGAGTTCGGCGCGTCGGCCGCTCGAGTCCTCTAACTGCTGTAGTTCTGCCTCCGATGCCATTCCAGGCATTCCAGGGCCCGCATCGGCGTCTTGAGTCATGTCACCCATCGACATTTCCTCATCGGAGGTACTTGTCATCCACGCCATCGGCTCGGATGACCCGCTCTGTGGCAGGTCCCACAGCGTCAACCAGCCGAACATCTGCCCCATCTGCTGCTGCTGACTAGTGATGATGTCCAGGGCAACGGTTCTGAGCGTGGGATCGGTGGTGCGGTCCCGGATCAAGAAGGCCATTTGTACAGCTTGGGCGTGGTGGACCTGCATATCGCGAGCAAATCCCGCTTCCACGCTGTCATCGGTAGGGGTGGCAGAGTCCTTTACGGTCCAGCCGGCAAAGGCCACAGAGATCAAGGTAATGAGAACCAAGAGGATGGTCAGCAGAACGCTGACAGCGCGTTCGCGGGAATGAGTGGTCGCCGGCGCACTCGTTGCGATCATGTCGTCCGTGGTCACGGTGGAACCTAACCTTCGGGGGTCATGGTTGCGCCGGAGTCCGGACTGACACCGTCGGTACCGCCAGTGCAGGACGCTCCTGGCTCTGGTGTCTGCGGGCCCTGTTTGAACTCACTGATGAAGGACAGGAGTCTGGGATCATCCGCACCGTCGAGGGGCAGCTGTTTTCCCCAAGCCGAGGCCACTACCGGCGCCGGTAGATCCTCGAAGGGCGAAAGGATCTCGTACGGCTGTCCGAGGATCTGCTGTAAGGCGGCGACGTCTTCTGCCGGGATATCCGGACGGTAGGTGATCCAGACGGCACCGTGTTCCATCGAGTGAACCGCGTTCTCGTTCGGCACCTCATCCTCGTAGACAGCACAGTTCAGCCATTCTGGAGCATGCGGCCCCCCGGCAGGCGGGGTCTGGTCATAGGCGACCGGCTCAGTGACGTGCTCCTGCTCCACGGTGTACGTGGCAACGCCGTCAAGGGTCGTGGCAGCCCGCTCACGGCTGATGGCGAACGCGGTAGCGCTTGCTAACAGCACCAGAACAAGGGCTGTTGTGCCCCAGATGAGCCAACTCGTCCGACGATCCCGCTGGCGCTGAGCCTGTCGGACCTCTGCCACTCGATCCGAGCGGGAGCGCCTCCCGGTCTTTGGCTCTTTACCTCGGCTCTGGGTCATCGATGTGACATCTCAAGTCAGGCCTTCTTCAGGAGGCGCACGTAGTAGACGCCTTTGTTCGTCCAGATGGGGTCGCGCTTGACGTTCGTACCGGGCCGGGAGGCGTGGATGAGGTCTCCGCTGCCGGCGTAGATCCCGGCGTGGTAGATGTCACCATTGTTTTGGAAGATCACCAGGTCGCCGGGGCGGGCTTGTTTGCGGCCGACGCGTTCACCCGCTCGCGCTTGTGCGGCGGCACTATGTTGCAGACTTCTACCCGCTGCCTGCCGGTAGGTGTACAGGATCAACCCGGAACAGTCGAACGCGCCTGGCCCGGCCGCCCCGTACACGTAAGGGTCACCCTTCTGGTTGCGGGCGACCTTCATGATGCGGTCGTACTTGCGCTCGATCCGAGCACGCGCCTGCTGGATGGCCTCCCACCGCCTCTCGAGCGCGTTGTACGTGCGCTCGTTGATGACGCCGGTGACGTCGAAGCCGCGGTGGTGCTGGAATCGCTTCACCGCACGCTTAGTGTTCTCGTTGAAGGTTCCGGTGCGCGGGTCGACGTCGAGCACGCGCTGGGCGAGCAGGACGCGCGGACCGGAGTCACGTCGAGCACGCGCTGGGCGAGCAGGACGCGCGGACCGGAGTCTCCCCGCCGCAGCGGCGAGAATTCGTCATCGGACGCCCCAGCGGTGCTGGTGGCGAGTGGGCTGGCAAGGGCAACGATCAGGCCGACGGCAAGCAGACGTCGACGCGCGAACATTCGCGACATGTTTCCTCTCCGACGCCTGCGAGGTCAGCTGTCGGGTTCGGGCCAGAGAGTGCCCGGTCGTGCCTGTCGGCGACGACTTAACCCCAAGACCGGCCAGATGGAACGTGGCCGGTCACTAACCTTGGGTCCCCCGCTCCTGCCCACGTTGACAAATAGTCACTCACCCGGCTGGACAGGATTCGGCGTACCGGATGAGCCCCCACCTGGCGGCGAGGTCACGCCACTGTAGGTCATACCTTCCTTACTTACGCGGTGTGTAGCTCGAACCACGCAAAAGAGCACGAATGCTTGATGAGTCCTTAACAAAACCTTCATCAACCGCCGCGCTAAGTGCCTCTCCGATTGGCCCGCTCCGCCAGCATGGCGTTATAGGCAGCCAGTTCCGCATCAGAATTCCTGTCGGCGGCACGATCCAACTGGTGTGCCCGTCGCTCGTCATGCCGTGACCAGCGAAACAGCAGCGCAACCAGGACAAGTACTCCGGGAACTTCGCCAAACGCCCAAGCAAAACCCGCACCATTTGTCTGCTCCTGCAGGAGGTTTGGCCACCAGGGGCGGTCAAGGCCCTCAAGGAAGTCACCCGCGATGACGGCGTTGCTGCTCATCAGTGCGACGGCGAAGAACGAGTGAGAGGCGAGGGCGAGCATGAGAGAAACTAGCCGCAGGGGATACGGGAATCGGTACGGGACGGGATCGACTCCTACCAGCGATTGATAGAAGAGGTATCCGATCACCACGAAGTGCGCGTGCATCAACAGGTGCGCCCAGTGGTTACGAAGGGCGACTTCAAACAGATCACTGAAGTAGATCAGGTAGGGGGCGGTGACGAACATGGCTAAGGCGGTAACTGGGTGCGTGATGACGCGCGCCGGCGTCGACTGCAGGGCTGACAGCAACCACTCTCTAGCTCCGGCCGGCTGCCGATGCGGTGCAGCCGGCAGCGCACGAAGTGCCAACGTGATGGGCGCAGCCAACACAAGTAGTAGGGGTGCGACCATGCTCAATGTCATGTGCTGCACCATGTGCAGGCTGAACGATACGCGTCCGTACGCCGATAGCCCCGACAGTGATCCCACCGCGAGCACGGCGAGCCCGGCATACCAGGAAGCAATGCGAGTCAAGGGCCAGCTGTGCCCCCGGGTGCGCAGTCTCGTGACCCCTACTGCGTACAGGGCTGCGGCCGTCACCAAAGTGGTCAGGATCAGGAGGTCAGGGCGCCAGCTCGTCAAGATCGCAGTGACGCTCGGGGGACCCGGTAGCGGGAAGCCCAGCGCGATCTCCGCCGCGTTGGGCGTGCGCACCTGATCCACCTCGGGAGGGGGCGTCGCCGCCAGCGCCACAGCGATGCCGACGGTGGCCAGCATGACGCCCGCCTCGACCAGCGCCAAACGCACAAAGCTCCTCGGCTCACCCCTAGCCAAGCGGGGAAGCAGCACCCGACGATGCGCCCATCCCAAGACGCCCAAAGCGGTGAAGGCTGAGATCTTGATAAGGATCAGAACCCCATAGCGTGATGAGGTCAGGTCTCCGAAGCTGTCGATGCGGAGCAACGCACTGAAGGCCCCGCTAAGCCCGACGGCCAGATACAGGTACAACGCGATGACACTAAAGCGCCTAGTGGCAAGGGGGAGGTGTCGGCCGTCGGCGTGTGCGTACCAGACCAATGCAAGAAGTCCGCCGACCCACAGAGTCACGGCGACCGCGTGTACAACGATCGACGAGGTTGCGAGATCGTGATTTCTGGCTGCGGCGGCATGTCCGGTGAAGGCTGGCGGCAGGGTAGCCGCGATCGCCATGCCCAATGCGAGCCAGGCACCGAGCGGTGTGTTCACAGAAAGGGCGATTGCCGCTGTGAGGACTGCAAAGATCCCGGCGATCATGAAGGCTGCCCCCTGTTCGGAACCCAGCAGGTACCCCCACAACTGCCTGGGAT
>JALOLM010000159.1 GCA_025455985.1 Candidatus Nanopelagicales bacterium
CTTGATCGTGGTGCGCGAGGGGGGAGTTGAACCCCCACGCCCTTGCGGGCACACGGACCTGAACCGTGCGCGTCTGCCTATTCCGCCACCCGCGCGCTTTCCCAAGGGTACATCAGGGGTCGGCGGTGAAGTTGATGTGCATCCGCAGCGGCTCCAGCGGGAGGACTTGGGGTTCCTCGGCCAGAACCTCCGACAGTTCGCCGATCAGATCCGCGAACGGCACAGACGACCGGTGCTTGTCTTGGCCATCAGGCCCGCTGAACCACTCGAACAGCCACACCGCGTTGATCTCCTGGGGATCCAGGCACATGACGAACGCCTCGGTCTGCGGTTCGGCCTCGAGCAACTCGTCGGCGTACCGGTGCAGGGCGTCCAATAGCGCCGGCCGTCGACCGGGCTGAGCCAGCAGGCGCACCATCAGTCCCTGTCGTCCAGGGAGGAGGTCCTGCAGCGGTTGACTCACGAGGGGAGCGTATCGGCTCAGAGCTCGTTGGCCGCAGGTCCGTGCCAGAGATCAGCCGGGGAGTAGACCCGCAGCGCCCCTTGCTTGGCCGGCAGGCTGTACCGGCCGTTGGGCTTGGACTGGGTCGTTGCGATCGTCTTCCAGTCGTTGCCGGCGCGCCGCTGCAACTGCACCTCACTGGCGGCCTTGCTCGGGGTGACCCGCCCGGTGATCCGACCGCCCCGCTTAGCACTCACGGTGGTGTTGATCCACTGCGACTCCTGCGGGCTCGCGGCGTTCCAGAAACCCGGGGCCAGCAGTGTGAACTGGTAGTGGAACGACCAGCGCATATCACGCACGGTGAACGTGTCGGGACCGTCGGCGCTGGGGACGAAACGGCGGACGTTCTCGTTGCCGCCGCCTTGGCGCGTGGTCAGTTGCAGCGGCCAGCCGCCGATCCAGCCGAAGATCGGTAACCGCAGGCCGACCTGCAGCTTCTGCGTGCTGTTGCGGGGTACCGAGCGCGATTCGGTGAGGGTCCAATTGGCCGGGCGCAACGTTGCCACTGCGCGGGACGTCCCGCTGGGACCGAAGACGAAGACCGCGAAACCGTAACGCTTGTTGGCGTTCTTGCCCGAGAGTTCTACGGTGACCGGCTCCCAGTTGCCGGCACCTTCTGCCACCTTCGCCCCGGAGCTCGGTCCGGCCGGGGCCTTCTTGCCCTTCTTGAACCGCACGACGTAGGTGGTGCCCCCGGCCGGTGTGAAGGTCAGCCGGGCGACGCCTTCGGGAGTGCCCGTCGCGGCGATGTCACGGGGCATTCCCGGAGCGCGACCAGCGCCCATCTGCTGCAATAACGCAGCGGGGTCGACCATCCCGGCGCCGGTATCGGTCTGGCGACCTTCCTCCCCGAGGTCACGGGCGGTGGCCACGATCTGCTGCAGTAGCGGTTCACCACCAGCACCCGGGGAGTAGCTCATGGCCAGCGCTGCAATGGCGCTGACGTAGGCCGTCGACATCGAGGTGCCGGAGGTCCAGGTGTACTTCGGTCCGTTGAACGTGGACAGGATCCCCTGGCCGGGGGCAACGACGTCGATGTGTGAGCCGCGGTTGGAGAAGGACGCAGCCTTGTTGTCGAAGTCCGTTGCGCCGACCCCGAGCACCCCCGGGTAGGCGGCCGGGTACATCTCCAACCGCGCGCCCTCGTTGCCACCGGCGGCGATCAGGGTCACACCAGCGCCACGTGCGTAGTCGATGGCCTCGGCCTCGACCCGGTTGCTGGTGTCCGCGCCGAACGACATGTTGATCACGTCGGCGCCGTTGTCGACGGCCCAGATGATGCCGCGAGCGATGTCGTCGGAGTCGCCGACGCCCTCGGAGTCCAGAACTTTCACAGGCATGATGCGCGCACCCGGGGCCAGTCCGGCGATACCGGAACCGTTGGTCTTGCCCACGATCATCCCGGCCAGGAAGGTGCCGTGGCCGTTGTTGTCAGCCCGGGCGCCCGCCTTGTTGGTGATCGCGTTGTAGCCCTTGTCGATCTTGCCCTTGAGGTCCGGGTGGGAGGCCTTCACGCCGGTGTCGAGGATGGCCACGGTCACTCGGGAGCCGTTGGAACGCTGCCAGAGGTCCTCGGCCTGCAGCCGGTTCAAACCCCACTGCAGGTCGCGGCCGGCGTCGTCGGCAGGCAGTGCCATCGCGTAACGCCTCGTGGGTGTGTCGACTGCGAGCACCGTGTCGTCGGCGGTCTGCTGCTCCAACGCGGCAACGTCCGGCGCGGTCGCAACCTCCAGCGTCCCGTCGTCGGTACGCACCACCGCGGACACGGCCTCGGTGGGCGCAACCTCGGCCGGCAGGTCGGGGCCGAGGGTCGGGACCTCGGGTTCCGGCGCAATCTCGATGACAGGCTGCACGGGGGGGAGGTCTTCTGCCAGGGCAGGGGTCAGCGGGACGAGCACCATTGTGGCGGCAGCCATGCCCGCGACGATCCTGCGCATTGACACTCCAGGCACCTTCCTTCTGCACTCACCATAAGACGTTGCAGCCCCCTTGGCCGGTTCCGCCCACATGGGTGCACGGTGGGGCAGGTGGCGAATCCGGGAGCCACCAGCCAGTATCGGGGTATGCCCGAGTTGCCGGAGGTCCAGGCGCTGGCCGACACGATCGCCGAGCAGTTCACCGGCCATTGGATCGCGAAGGCCGAACTGGGCAGCCTCTCGGCGCTGAAGACCTACGACCCGCCGCTGGGGGCGCTGGCCGACGCCTCCTTGCTGGGCACCAGTCGCCGGGGCAAGTTCCTCATCCTCAACCTGGTGTCTGCCGACGGCGAGCCCTTCGCCCTGGTCACGCACCTGTCGCGTGCGGGCTGGGTCCATTGGCGGACGTCCAAGACCCTGGCGCCTCTGCGGCCTGGCAAGAACCCGGTGGCCCTACGGCTGACCTGGCGCGACGAGGCCGGTGAGACGACTGTTCTGGATGTGACCGAGGCCGGCACCCAGAAGCGGCTGGCCGTGTACCTGGTGCGCGACCTCGCCGACGTGGAGGGGATCGGCAGGCTCGGCCCCGACGCCGCAGCCGTGGACCGCGAGCAGTTCGGTCAGATTCTGGCAACCTCCGGCAAGCGGACTTTGAAGGTCCTTCTGCGGGAGCAATCCGTGATCGCCGGGATCGGCAATGCCTATAGCGATGAGATCCTGCACGCCGCGAAGCTGTCGCCCTACGCGCAGGCCGAGGCGTTGACACCCGACCAGGTGGACGCACTGTATGCGGCGATGAAGCAGACGCTGGCCGAAGCGACCGCTCGTGCGCACTCCGCGGAACTCGGCGCGATCAAGGCCGAGAAGCGCTCCGGGCTGCGGGTGCACAACCGCACCGGTGAGCCGTGCGACGTGTGTGGCACGGTGATCGCGCAGGTGCGTTTGGCCGATAGTTCGTTCCAGTACTGTCCAACGTGCCAGACGGGCGGGAAGCCGCTGGCTGATCGAAGAATGTCGAGGCTGTTGAAGTGAATGGACTTGCCGATGTCGTCGGCGTCGAACATGTCATCACCGACCCCGGGCTGCGCGAGGGGTATCAGACGGACTGGACCGGCCGGTTCAGCGGCGAGTGTGAGGCGGTCGTGCGCCCGGCCGACACCGCCGAGGTCGCCGGCGTCCTGGCGTGGGCGCGGGAGAACGGCCGGGCGGTGCACGTGCAGGGTGGCAACACCGGGCTCGTGGGCGGTTCGGTGCCATCGGCCGACGGCCGCCCGGTGGTCATCCTGTCAACCGTGCGCCTGCGCAACCCCGCGAAGGTCGTCGGACACAGCGCAATTGTGGGTGCCGGCGTCACGCTCGGTGAGGTGCAGCGCCTGGCTGCCGATCACGGGCTGGTGTACGGCGTGGACCTTGCTGCGCGGGACTCGGCAACCATCGGCGGGACAGTAGCGACCAACGCCGGGGGGATCCGGGTGTGCCACTACGGGATGACCCGCTCGCAGGTCGAGGGGATCGAGGCCGTCCTGGTCGACGGCACGGTGATCCGGCGTATGGGCGGCCTGGCCAAGGACAATACCGGCTTCGATCTCGCCGGACTGTTGACCGGCAGTGAGGGAACCCTCGGCGTCATCACGGCTGTCCGGGTGAAGCTGCACGACCCCGCTGACGAGTCGGTGGTGGCGGTCTTCGGCGTCGACACCCTGGCCGAAGCCCTCGAACACGCCCACGCCCAAGGGCCGGGGCTGCAGGCCGCCGAGGTCGTGGACCGGGCCGCGTGGTTGGCCGCCGGCGGGCCGGATCTTGGCGACCACACCTGGGCGTTGTTGTTGGAGTCCTCGATGGAAACCGCCGAGCTGCCCGACGAGGCGCTGGTGGCTACGGAGGGTCCCGATCGCGCCCGCTTGTGGCATTTCCGGGAGTCGCAGGCCGAGGTGGCCGGGCAGGCGGGGGTCAAGCAGAAGGTCGATGTCTCCCTGCCCCTGGACAAGCTGGACGAGTTCACAACCGGAGTCTGGGCGGCCCACCCGTGCAGCATCTTCGGGCACGTGGCTGACGGGTCGTTGCATGTGGAACTGTTCGACCTCGGCGAGGACGACGTGCTGGACCGGGTGGTGGAACTCGGCGGCGCTGTCTCGGCCGAACACGGCGTGGGCCGGGTGAAGACTCGAGCAGTGGTCAACGATCGGGGGGAGGCGACCATTGCGGCTATGCGTGCGTTGAAGGGTGCCTGGGATCCGGACGGGGTGCTCAATCCCGGCGTTGTGTTCGACGCGGAGCACTGATGCCCATCTGGCCCGATGTGCGGCTGCCGCGGCAGCCCCGGGAGACCCCGAAGGTGATCGCACACCGCGGTTCGTCCAAGGAGCACCCCGAACACACTCTGGCCGCCTACCGCAAGGCCATCGAGCAGGGTGCGGACCTGCTGGAGTGCGACGTGCGGCTCACCGCCGACGGACACCTCGTGTGTGTGCACGACCGGCGCATCGATCGCACGTCCAACGGCCGCGGGGTCGTGTCGACGAAGACCCTGACCCAGCTCAAACGCAACGACTTCGGCTACGGCGCCGACCGCGGCGAAGTGCTGTTGCTGGAGGAGCTCATCAGTCTCGCCGTGGGGGCACCCCACCCGGTGGGCTTGGCCATCGAGACCAAGCACCCGACCAGATACGCCGGGCTTGTGGAGCAACGTGTGGTGGAGATGGTCCGCGACTTCGGACTCCTGCGCCCGCGGTTCGACCCTGCGGGAAACGTCTACCTGATGTCCTTCGCCGAGTTGGCGCTGCGCCGCTGGCGCGAACTCGCACCGGGTATGCCGGCGGTGTTCCTGATGGAGCGGGTGCCGCTGCGCTGCCGGAAGGGGTGGCTTCCGTTCGCCGCGGATGTGGCGGGGCCGTCGGTGGAGATCGTGCGCGAGTACCCGCAGTACGTGCGCCGGGTGCACCAGGCCGGCGGGCAAGTCTTCGTGTGGACCGTCGATAACGAGCAGGACCTCGCGCTATGCCGGTCGCTCGGGGTCGATGCGGTGGTGACGAACAAGCCCGCGCTCATCCGGGAGTTGCTGGACGGCTGAGCCCGGCGGCGATTGGGCCGTTCGGGTGTCTGTGTATAAGCAGCTCACGGCGGATTTCGTAACGATACGCCGCGTTCGGTTGCGGTAATCGGTGGCTTTTGTCCTGAACCCGTGCGGAATCAACTGTGATGCCCGACACACAGGGCCCGGATGGGCTTGTCCGTGATTCGTAGGCGTGCTAAGTTTTGGGTTGTTCGGATGGCGTCCGAACCCTTTTTTTGCCCCGTTTTAAATCGTCGGCCGAAGCTTTCGGTGAGTATGTGACGTGTGAGTGGTCGAATCGTCACCAAAAGCCTCGGGCGACGACTGGCCGGTCTCAACCTGCGCCGCCGCCCGCGCGGCATCCAGCACCTGATGCAACGGCCGGTCGAGGGCCTTTGCGGCGGCTTGCGCGTCACGCAGTTCCGGCTGGACGTTGACCACCTGTCCGCCACGCAGGCCGCGTTTGACCGAGACCCGCTGCCCGTCCACGTCCACGTCGATGTGATCGCGGTCCAGGACCTCCCGGTGCACCGGCGTCTGCCGGACCCCGAGCGTCGTGGTGTGCCGGAAGATCGCGTCGCTGACCCGGCGTCTGCCGGACCCCGAGCGTCGTGGTGTGCCGGAAGATCGCGTCGCTGACGGCAGGTGCCGCTGCGTGCGCCACGACCGCGCTCAGGGTCACACCGGGACGGCCCTGCTTCATGATCACGGGCGTGAGCCACGCCTCGAGCGCACCGGCGGCTTTCACCGCCACGAGCACGTCGGGGTAGACCCGCGGGTCCAGATCGTCGATGGTCGTCTCCACCATGACCACGTCGACCACCTGCTGACTCGCGGTTCCAGCCAGGATCCGCACGACATTGGGAACCCCTGCTGTGTCCCTGCCCCCGGCTCCGACGCCACTGCGCTGCACGACCATCGGTGGCTGCGGGCCGTACTCGTCGGCCAGGGTGCGCAATAGCGCGGCCCCCGTCGGGGTGCACGCTTCATGGGGCGTCGGGCCGGCGAACGTGGGCACACCTTCCAGCAACCGGGTCACAGCCGGACCCGGGACCGTGAGTCTGCCGTGCGCGGTGTCCACCGAGCCCCAAGCCGACACAAACGGGCGAGACCACGACGCGTTGCGGGCTCAGTGCTGTGACCAGCGTCGACACCGCGACGATGTCGGCGATGGCATCGAGCGCACCTACTTCGTGGAAATGGACGTCTGCGACGCCGATCCCGTGAACGTCGGCTTCTGCTTGCGCCAAAGCGTTGAACACCTTGTGCGCCAGGTCGTGTCCGGCCAGGGCCGGTGCAATCTGGGCCCACCGCCGACTGCTGCTGGTTTCGGCACAACGCACCTCGGCGAGGTGGCACGCCAAGCCGGCCCGCTGCGCGGT
>JALOLM010000160.1 GCA_025455985.1 Candidatus Nanopelagicales bacterium
GCCAGGGTCGGTGTAGGTCACGGTAACGGTGGCGCCGCGGCGTTTGGTGACCTTCACCTTCGACTTTGAGATGGCTGCCGAAGCGGTCGTGCCGTCGAACGTGACAGGCATTGCGCGCACGGAGTACTTGCCGGGGCGCAGCTTCTTGAACGTCTTGCGTGCCGCCACGTTCGCGGACTTCTTGTAGCGCTTGGGTCCCTTGACCTTGACCGTCGCGGCCATGCCGGGCCGCAGTCCTTCGACCTGGACGGTGAGGGTGCGACCCTTCGCCGGGGCCGCCACCCGGCCCGCTGCAGCAGTCGTGGGGCCCTGTGTAGATGAGTGCATCGACGCGGCGGCGGCGGGGTTTGCGGGTCCTACCAGGGCAGCGGCGAGACTGCCCGCCACCGCGAGGGCGGCCACTCGAAACGCGCTGCTGATCATCGTCAACACCCCACTCGGACCCACGCGCGTCGGGGTTGGCAAGCGGGGCCAGTTGCGCGGCCGAATCTACCTAGCGTTGATCATCGCCACAAGGGGGCCGAACGGTTGATCACTTCGCCCGGGTCGTGCGCTTATCAATCGCCTGGGGCGCACGCGGTGGACTGGAACGGCGCACCGAGCGGGGTCGCCGAGCCGCATCCGACGCAGACAGGCTACTGCGCACGTTCGCGCACGACGTCGGCCACGCTCATGTGCCGCACGCGCAGCATCCCTGGCACCTGCGACAGCAGGGCCACCAACAGCACACCCAGCACCACGAGGACCACGGCGATCCACGGAAGAGACAGGACGATGGTGTACTCGTCGCTGGACAGCGACCGTCCCAGCGCGGCGGCGCCAAGCACCCCGAGCAGGACCCCGGGGATCACCCCGAAGACTGAGACGATGATGTTCTCCCACCGCACGGTGGACGCGATGGTGGAGAACTTCACGCCGGCCGCCCGGAACGTCGCGATCTCCCGATACCGCTCGAAGATGCTGACACTCATGGTGGTGAAGATGATGGCGAAGGCCATGATCGCGCCGAGGATCATCATGACGATCGCGATCGCATTGAACAGGGCCTCGTACTGCACCACTGTGTCGAGCAGCGACGCGGTGTCGACGTACACCAGAGCTCCTGGGATGTTCGACACGTCCTTGCGCACGGTGTCCTGATCGGCCCCGGCGGTGGTCGTCAGCAGTACGTCGGATGCCTGCACGTCGGACGCTTGGTCGGCCAGCCAGGACTTGTCGGCGTAGAGGTAGGCGCCCAACGGTTCGAAGGCGAACGCCTGCACCTTCCCCTTGATCTTGGTGTCGTCCAACCCGGGCCCGGTCAGAGTCACGGTGATCTCGTCACCCACGGCGAGGTCCGGAAGTTGCGCTGTAACCGACTGGTCGACGAGGAAGCCGCTGGCCGGCAATTCGACAGGGTCGCCCTTCTTGGTGATGAACCCGTGCATGGTCGTGTTCCTGTCGACTCCGGTCAGGGTGGTGGCGTACACGTCCGAACCGTCGGCTACTGAGACCGGCTCGCTGATCGCGGTCTCCACGTCCTGCACGTCGTTGACGTTCTTCACCTGCTGCACCTGGTCCTGCGTAACAGCGGTGGCGAACTCGACCTGGCCGTCGTTTCGGATCACGGATCCGAACTCGACATCAATGAGGTTGGACATCGACGTATAGAGCCCGATGGTGGACAGGACCAACATGATCGACAACGCCACCCCGATGGCAGTGAACGCCGAGCGGGCGCCGCTGCGACCGATGTTGCGCAGGATGAGCCGCCACTTCGCGTTGAAGTGCCGTGAGCCGGGCACGATCCGTTCCATCCAACTACGGCTGTGGGTCGTCGCCGGCACCTCGCCGCGCATCGCCTCGGCAGGCATTATGCGCATCGCCCGGCGAGCCGGCCACCAAGCGGCGAGTGCGGTGGCGCTAAGGGCCAGCACCAGTGCGATGACCACCGTTGGGATGCGCAGTCCGCCGCGCACGGTCAGCGATGCGGGCAGGCTGATGAGTTCGGCGTAGTAGTCGGTGAGCGCACCTGCCAGCGCAGTCCCGAGTGGTACGCCGATCGCGGTGCCGATCAGGCCGGCCAGTAGCGCGTAGGACAGGTAGTGCCAGCCCAGTGGCCGGGCTTTGACGCCGGTCGCCCGCAACGTACCGATGATCTGCCGCTCTTCGGCGACGCGTCGTGAGAGCAGGACGTAGATGGCCAGGCCGGCAGCGAACAGGAATAGCAGTGGGAAGTAGATCGCCATTTGGTGCAGGCTGTCGATGTCCTCCTGCAGGATCGAGTTCGAGGGTTGTTCCGCGCGGTCGTACACGTCGGAGGCGCCGTCGGACAACGCCTTCTGCCGCAAGGAGTCGAGGGTGGCCGAGGCATTGTCACTGCTGCGCTCGGCAGCGGTCAGCAACACCAGGGCTTGGTTGGGTTCCGTCGCGCTCCATGCGGCGGCATCGTCCTCGGTGACGAACAGCACGCCGAAGGAGGCGGGGGGAGTGAAGACCACCTGACGGCTCGGTGCCGGCCAGAAGTACTCGGCGCTGGCGACGACGCCGTCGATGGGCACGTCCACCTCGCCGGTGGCGGTCGTGAGTTTGACGGTGTCCCCGGCCTTGAGGCCGAACTCGTCGGCGAAGTGCTCCTCGACAAGGGCATGCCCCGGTCGCGGGTTGGTGGCGCCGGACAACGGGGTGACGGAAGCCACGTCAGGTGTGCCGTTCTGCGGGTAGCCGATGACGCGACCGACCATTGCGTAGGACTCGCCGTCCTTGCGTGCAGTCATCGGCAGGTCTGCCTGCACGCGGGTGCGTACATGCTCCACGCCGGAGGTCGTGCGCACGGCATCGGCGTAAGCCTGCGCCTCGGGGATGGTGACGAAGAGATCCGGGAAGCCCTCCTCGCTGAAGGCGTAGTCGTAGGACTCCTGCAGGTTCAGGTACGAGTTGTTCATCGCTGCGTACATGCCCAGGCCCAGGGCCACGGCCACCACCAGTGCGGCGAACAGTGTCCACGTCCGTTTGATGTCCCTGCCCAACTTGCGGCGCAGGGTGGGTTGGCCGGACATCACCAACTCACCCGGCTCGCAGGCTGTGCTTCCTGGGTGTCGACGCCGGCAATGGCCCCGCCGTGGACGTGGATGATGCGGTTGGCCATGGTGGCGATTCCGGAGTTGTGCGTCACGACGACAACGCAGCGGCCGTCACGGCCCGCGGTCTGCTGCAGCAGCTCGAGCACCTGCCGGCCCGTCTCCAGATCCAGTGCCCCGGTCGGCTCGTCGCACAGCATGAGGCGCGGCTGCGTGGCAATGGCGCGAGCGATGGCGACGCGCTGCTGTTGACCGCCGGACATCTGTCCGGGGAAGTTCTTCGCACGCTCCTGTAAGCCAACGGCGGCCAAGGCCTCGTCCACGCGCGACGAGAGGTCGGCACCGGACGCACGATGGGTCAACTCGGGGATGATCCGGACGTTCTCAGCGGCCGTCAGTGTGGGGATGAGGTTGTAGAACTGGAATACGAAGGCGATGTTGTCGCGGCGGATCGTCGCCAGCTTCTCGGCGCTCTGTCCCACGAGTTGCTGTCCGTTGATCTCCACGGATCCGGACGTCGCCGTCTCGATCCCGCCGATGATGTTCAGCAGGGTTGTCTTGCCCGAACCTGAGGGGCCCAGCACGACGACCACCTCGCCGGCGTACAACTCGAGGTCCACGCCCTTGAGTGCTTCGACCTCGGCCTCGCCCTTGCCGTAGACCTTGGTGACCCCCGCCAACTTCGCAATGGTTTCTGATGACATCATCGCTCCCTCCCGGCGCTGCCGGGGACCGCGACGAGGCGGTCCGGATCCGCCAGCGATGTCCTGGGCCAATCATCCCACCGGAGGCGGCTGGTCGGGCCGACTTTGCCGATCCTGATCAGGGCTGGGTGATTCCTGCGCAAGTTCCGATCACTGTGATGGCACACGAGGCGACCATCGATGTCGGGGGTCGCGGCCGCGTTGGCCACGAACGCCCGCTTGTCATCGGCGAAGGGTCGCTCTTGCAGCGTCCTACTGCTTGCGCCGCAGTGGCGCCAAATCCTCCGCACTCACGGGATCGGTGCCGATGAGCGACCACTGATAGTAGACCCCCGGTGCCTCGAACACGTTCGTGCAGAATGCCGCTTTGCCCACGCCGACACTTCCGGTGAATCCCCAGGTGAAGTTCTGGTTGCTCCACGGTGGCGACTGGTACACCGCCTGCAGGCGGCCGGTAAGAGGGCAGTCGGTGGTGATGAATGACAGGTCGAAGGGGCCGTCGAATGTATTGGGTCCAGGGTCACCCGGGCACTGGACTTTGATACCCCTGAGCAGGGGGTCCACTCGGAGGCGGAAATCGTAGAAGGCGTCGCCCCCGTTGACCGGCGGGACTTGTACGCGTCCCTCGCCGCCGATCACGGTCGCTGGGCCACTGCCGGAGAAGGTGCATCCTGACTCATTGACGCCGCCCGCCTCCCAGGTGAGCTGACCTCCGACCAGTTTGTACGTGGCCCAGTCCGAGTCCTGCGGGTCCAGGCGTGAGAACTCCCAGCTCGCGCGGCCGGACATCACGAAGTAGACGCTGCCACTGGCACTGATCTGGGTGAAGATGTCGCCGCCCACGAGGTCGGGCACGGTGGGGGTGTTCGCTGCTGAGGATGCGGTGATGCGCACCCGCTTGGGTTTGGACTTCACCTTGCCGGCCTTTGCGCGCAGTCTGACCAACTCCGCGAGCGGTCCGGCCTGGACGCGCGATGTCGAGCGCAACTCGGTGAAGGGAACCGTCCAGCGGGCGCGCGGGGTCTTACCTTTCGCGCCTTTGGTCCGCGTGGTGGCCACGGTGATCCAGCGGCCGTCGGCATTCTGCTGCAATTTGGCGCTGCGACCGGGGCGGCCTGGGACCAGGGCCGATGCCCGCAGGCCGGTATCGGTGACGGTGACTTTGAAGTTGCGGATGGGCTCGGTTTTCGCCTGCGCGGGGGCCAGTGAGAAGCCGAGCCCCAGCGCGACGAGGGTGACGGCTGCTGCGCGAAACATGGTTCAAGGGTAGGCCGCAACAAGAGGTATATCAATCGTGAATCAATGTGCACCTTTTAGGTACTTTTCGAAGAGTGCCTCCTCCGGTGACCCCGCGGCGAGGTGGATGACGGCGCCGACCTCATATGCCGAATCCGGCCAGTGCCCTGTCCCGGAAACTGATGATCTCCGCCCGTTCAGACGACACCAGTAGGTCGGGGGCGCCCAGATTCAGGTGTCCGGAAACCCCCCGTTCGCGCGGATCCCTCCCGATCGCTTCCAGCATCGGTTCGGCTCGTGCGGCGACGCTGGTCTTGAGTCCGAACGACTCCTGGATGAACTTGCCCGTGAACATTCCATTGGCCTCCGAGATCACCCACGCGACTGCCGCCGCACCCCGTACGGCGGATCCACGGCGCCGGAAGATCGAAGGGTCGCCGACCGCCGCCCGGCCGAGGAACCGGCGCATCGCGGTGCGGTACTCCACATCGCCGCGCTGATTGGCGAAGCGGTCACAGGACTCGAGCATCTCCTGCACAACCGGGTGGATGTCTGCGGGCACGCCAGCCCACTCGAACGGCTCATCAGGCAAGGGCGCATCGTCGAGGTTCTGCAGACGGGTTTGCCCGCCGACCAAGTCGGCCAGGCCGTTCAGGACGAAGTTTTCAATACTCGCCTCG
>JALOLM010000161.1 GCA_025455985.1 Candidatus Nanopelagicales bacterium
AGCTTCCTGGAGCGGCGCGAGGCGCGCTTCACCGGCGCCTGAGTGTCCGTATTGCCCACTGGTCAAGCCCTTGTCCGGCGCTCTTGCTGTCAGGGGTTCTCGAGCATGATCACCAGAGACGTCCAGACATAGGTCGAGTGGCATGTCGGCTGGTTGTGGATCTGGGGCGCGGGGTGCAGCGCGTTCATCGCAGCCGGCGCCGGCCCCAGTGGTCGGCGGCGTAGCTCAGCGCCTCGTCGATGCCCAACTGCCGTGTGGAGTTGCCCACCCGCACCCACATCTGCACCGGCTGCCCTTTGGCGGGATTGAGGAACACCGGCCGCTTGGCTGCCAGGACCCGCACGTGGCAGGTCGGCTTCGCGTCCAGGACGGGGAAGGTCACCTCGATGTCGGAGGTCACGGCGGTGCCGACGGTCTTCGTGAGGTGGTCGCGCAGCCACAACTCGTAGCGGTCGAGGTCGGGCGACTTCATGAACTGCAGATCGTTGTCCAGTCCGAGTGCCCGGCCGTCATCGTCCACCCCGATGAGCAGGTCGCCACCCCCGGAGTTGGCGAAGGCCGCGACCGTCTTGGCGACCACCATCTCGATCTTGTCGTCGCGCTGTCCGGTGTGCAGGTTGCAGCGGGCGGTGGATTTGAACTCGACCCGCCGGCTCTCCCCGGAGGCCACCAGCTCGGCGGCGCTCAGGTGCGGCTGGCGGGTGAAGTACCCGACGATCACCATGACGATGAACGTGCCCAGCACGGAGGTGAGCAGCATCCCCAGCCAGTGCTCGCGGTAGTAGCCGCCGCGCACCAGCGAGATCGTCAGCGCGCCGAGGGCCGCGCCCAGGATGCCGGACAGGACAGCCTCCGACCACCCCAGGCGCACCCGGTTGCCCATCAACTGGCGCATCACGAGGCCGAGCAGAGCCCCGAACCCGAGGGCGAGCAGGAAGGCGACACTGAGCGACATGGCCAGACCAAAGTATCGTGCGGGCATGGCCACCTCGCACCGCATCACCCTTGCCCACCGTCCGCAGGGCCAGGTCGCCCTGAGCGACTTCCGAACCGACGAGGTGGAGTTGCCACCGTTGCAGGACGGGGAGTTCCTCGTCAACGTGGAGTACCTGTCGATCGATCCCACGATCCGGGGCTGGATGTCCTACGACACCTACCTGCCGAAGATCGCCAAGGGCGAGGTCATCCGCAGCGCCGGCGCCGGTGAGGTGGTGGAATCGCGCAACCCCCGCTTCCCGGTGGGCGCGCGCGTGTTCGGCATGCCCGGCTGGCAGGACCACGCCGTGTTGAACGGTGGGGTCCCCATCCCCGAGGGGGTGACGTACGAGCAGGCACTGAGCGTCTTCGGCATCACCGGGCTGACCGCCTACGTGGGACTGGAAGACATCGGCAAGCCGCAGCCCGGGGAGACCGTGGTCGTGTCGGGGGCGGCGGGCGGCGTGGGTTCGATCGCGGGGCAGATCGCGAAGATCAAGGGCTGCCGGGTGGTCGGGGTGGCCGGTTCCCCGGAGAAATGCCGTTGGGTCGTCGACGAGCTCGGCTTCGACGACTGCATCGACTACCACGCGGAGGGCATCGGCGCCGGTCTGTCCCGCACCTGCCCCGACGGCATCGACGTCTATTTCGACAACGTGGGCGGCGAGACGCTCAACGAGGTGCTGGCGCGGATCAACGACCACGCCCGGATCATCCTGTGCGGCGCCATCTCGCAGTACGACACCGACACCCCCGCCCCCGGCCCGGTCAATCTCATCAACGCGATCCCGCGGCGGGCACTGTTGAAGGGCTTCATCATCCTCGACCACATGGACCGGGCGCGGGATGCGTCGCAGGCGATGGGGATGTGGATGGCCGAGGGGAAACTTCAGGTGCGAACCTACGTCCGTGAGGGTCTGGAGTCGGCGCCGGCCGCGCTGCAGGATCTGTTCACCGGCGCCAACGTCGGTAAGACGCTGGTGCGGGTGTAGCCCTAGGCTGCAGCCATGGCAGAACCCCTTGACGAGTACACCGCCCGCGCCAGCATCGAGATCGAGGCCTCGCCGGAGACGGTGTACGACCTCGTGTCCGACGTCACGCGGGTGGGCCAGTGGTCGCCGGAGGCCACCGGCACCGTCGGGCACCCGCATCACCTGAAGGTCGGGGATCGCTTCTGGGGGTTGAACCGCAAGGGTCTGTGGCGGTGGTTCACCCACTGCACGATCCGGGTCGCCGACCGGGGCCAGCGGTTCGTGTTCGACGTGGATCTCGGGCCCTCCGAGGTGTCGCGGTGGACCTACGAGTTCGAACCGACCGCGGACGGCTGCCGGGTGACCGAGACCTGGGAGGATCGCCGGTTCGGCGCCCGGTCCAAGCCCATCGAGTGGATCGGGCAGATCATCATCCCCGGCCCGCGGGCCGCCCACAACCAGTGGAACATCGAGACGAGTCTGCAGCGGCTCAAGGCCGTCGCGGAAGGTCAGGAGTGACTCATGCCCATGGCGAAGGAGGCCCTGGACCAACTCAAGATCGAGGCGGGTGAGAGGTTCCGGATCGCCGATCACAGCGCGGACTGGCTGCCGGAAGCGGTCAAGGACCTCGACAAGGACGAGCGCAAGGAGCGCGCCGAGCAGATGCTCGAAGAGAACCGGGTGGAGCTCGCTGAGGCGCAGGAACTGCTCTACGCCGACGGCCGGCACAGCGTGCTGATCGTGTTCCAGGCGATGGACGCCGCGGGCAAGGACGGCACGATCCGGCACGTGATGTCCGGCGTCAACCCGCAGGGCTGCTCGGTGTCCTCGTTCAAGGTCCCCAGCGCCACCGAGTTGTCGCACAACTTCCTGTGGCGCTACTCGAACGCGCTGCCCGCGCGCGGCATGATCGGCATCTTCAACCGCTCGTACTACGAAGAGGTGCTGGTGGTGAGGGTGCACCCGGAGCTGCTGGAGAAGGCGGACCTTCCATCTGAGAACGTCCACAAACATGTCTGGAGGCACCGCTACGAGGACATCAACAACTTCGAGCAGCACCTCGCGCGCAACGGCACGACGATCCTGAAGTTCTTCCTCAACGTGTCGAAGGAGGAGCAGCGCGCCCGGTTCCTCGAACGCCTGGAGGAGCCTGACAAGAACTGGAAGTTCAGCCATGGCGACATCGTGGAGCGCGGCTACTGGGACGACTACATGGCCGCGTTCGAGGATGCCATCAACGCCACCAGCACCCCATGGGCGCCCTGGTACGTGATCCCGGCGGATCGCAAGTGGGCGATGCGGGCGGCGGTGTCCGACATCATCACGACGACGATCAAGGGCCTGCCGCTGGCCTGGCCGACGGTGCCCGATGACGAGAAGGCGAAACTGGCGCAGGCGAAGGCCGCGTTGCTGGCGGAGCAGGCTCCCGAGGGCTGAGCTCGCCCGGCCGCCGGAGCTGGTGACGGCTGCCCCCAGGAGGCCGGCTTGTCTCTCCGGCGCTTACCCGGGAGAGATAGGCGCATCGGGGAGAGAAAGGCACATCGGGGAGAGATGGGCACATCGGGGAGAGATGGGCACGCCGATTATCGCTCCCCGATGTGCTCATCTCTCCCGCCTGGCGGATTGGCGAAGCGCGCGGTGGACCCGAGGGTGTCCGACCACCAGACCGGCCGCCGCACCAACCCCGGACCGCGTCGCCTGGGCCGTATCCAGCCACGGCCCCCGGACGCTCCCGCCGGAACCCGGAGGTCGGCTTCCCCGGCGACTCCCCATTGAAATCCGAAGATCCATCAAAGGGCTGATCCTGGCGCATGCGAGCCTAGTGGGCGGTGTGGCCCACCGGATCGGGTGCATCGGACCGCCCGAGTGGTTGCTGAGCCGGCCCGCTCCCGGATCACCCGCCGGCGAGCAGTTGCGCGATCTCGCGGGTGGTGGGCACCCGACCGGAGACCACGACCTTGTCGTCCACGACCAATCCGGGCGTCTTCATGATCCCGTAACTGGCGATCTCGGCCACGTCGGTCACGTTCTCGACGTCGGCATCGAGGCCGAGTTCGGCAATCGCCTCATGCGTGCGTTCCTCCAGACGGTGGCAGTTCGCGCACCCGGGACCGAGGATCTTGATGTCCATCTTCCACTCCTCACAGGATCAGGTTGAACAGGTAGCCGACCACCACGATCCCCGTGGCGACGACGGCGATGAAGGCGGCGATGAGTTGGGGCTTTAGAACCCGACGCAGCAGGATCATCTCCGGCAGTGACAGGGCGACGACGCTCATCATGAAGGCGAGCAGCGTGCCCATCGGCAGGCCCGCGCCGTAGAGAGACTGCACCAGCGGCATCACCCCCGCTGCGTTGGAGTACAGCGGAACGCCCAGCAGCACCGCGACCACGACGCCCAGCGGATTGTCAGCGTTGGCGTATGTGGTGAAGAAGCCGGTCGGTACCCAGCCGTGGATGATCGCGCCCAGGCCGATCCCCACCAGTAGGTACGGCCAGATCTTGCGCAGGATCGTGACGACCTCCTCCCGGCTCATCTCGATGCGGTCGTCCCAGGTGAGACCGGCGGTGGAGTCGACGATCTCCCCCCGCAACCGCGTCTCGAAGACGAACGGCTCGACCCACCGCTGCGCGTTCATGCGCCCCAGCGCCCAGCCGGCGACGATGGCGATCGTGAGCCCGGCGGCGACGTACAGCAGCGTCGGCCCGATCCCGAACATGCCCAGCAGCAGGCCGATGGCGATCTCGTTCACCAGCGGGCTGGCGATCAGGAAGCTCATCGTGACCCCGATCGGCACGCCCGCGGACACGAACCCGATGAACGCGGGGACCGCTGAGCATGAGCAGAACGGGGTGACCACGCCGAGCCCCGCGGCCATCACGTTGCCGACGCCCTCCCGCCGGCCACCCAGCAGCGCGCGGGTGCGCTCGAGCGACATGAAGGACCGCAGGAGGGTGACCAGGAAGATGATCCCGATGAGCAGCAGGGTGATCTTCACGACGTCGTAGCCGAAGAAGTGCAGGGCGGACCCGGCGGCGCTGTCCGCAGAGAGGCCGAGCGCGTCGTAGATCAGCCAGTCCCAGAACGGCAGATTGAGGCGGTAGAGCACCAGCCACAGTGCTGCGGCCGCGACCAGCGACCCCCAGCGCCTGACCGCCGGGTGCGCCGGGGCGGTGTGGACGCTCATGGCCCCTCCGGCAGGCTCCCGGGCAGGGCATCGCGCAGGCGTTGCCACGCGTCGGGGGCCAGCGAGTAGTCGACCCAGCGGCCGCGACGGGAGGTCGTCACCAGGCCGTTGTCGCGCAGTACCCGCAGGTGGTAACTGAGCAGATTCGCGGCGATGGGGAAGTGCTCCTGCAGTTCGCACACGCACGCCGTCCCCTCGGCGAGCCGGGCGAGGACGGTCCACCGGACGGGATCGGCCGCGGCCTGCAGAAGCCCCACCGGGGCGGAGGCGTCGGGCCAGATCCGCGCCATCGGTTCAATGGTGATTGATTCAATCACGATTGAAGTATAACGCTCCGGAGGGGTGTGATGTCGTTGCCCCGGCGGTCGCCCTGGCCCGACTGCGATGTTGGGAACGGCCAATCTGCGTGCCGCTTCCGCACATTCCAGCGGCAACCTCGTCACAGAACTTGACGGGAGCATTTTCACTCAGCAAGTATTGACTCAATGAACCTTGAGTATCTTGTCGACAGGGCGGCGGTCTTCGCGGCTCTCGGCGAT